>MHLB01000024.1 GCA_001818895.1 Candidatus Liptonbacteria bacterium RIFCSPLOWO2_01_FULL_53_13 | reverse complement strand
TACGCTTACGATCTTCGGAGACCTTGATGTGTCGACGATCACCGAAATGCCTTCGGGCAGAAAAAAGATTGTCACGAAGATCGTCTCTCCGGAAAACAGAATGAAGGCGTATCAGTTCATCCGCGCGGAAATACGGAAGGAGCGGCAGGCATTCGTCATCTGCCCGCGCATAGAGCCGGAAGAAGAAAAGGAGGAAACCGCAAACAAAAACCGGTCGTGGTTCAAGACGCTTGAGCTCAAGTCCGTGAAGGAAGAATATGAAAAACTTTCAAAAACCATATTCCCCGACCTGCAGGTCGCGATGCTTCACGGACAATTAAAGGCGGACGAAAAAGAAAAAATTATGGCGGAGTTTCATGCCCGCAAAACCGATGTTCTTGTTTCCACTTCCGTCATCGAAGTGGGCGTGGACGTGCCGAATGCCTCCATTATGATGATTGAAGGAAGCGAGCGGTTCGGTCTCGCGCAGTTGTACCAGTTCCGCGGGCGCGTGGGGCGCGGCGAGCACCAATCATATTGTTTTCTCTTTACCGACTCGTCGGGAAAGACCGCGCAGGCGCGGCTGAAGGCGATCGTGGAAGCGAAAAACGGGTTTGAGCTCGCCGAGCGCGATCTTGCCATCCGCGGTCCCGGCGAATTCATCGGCGATCGGCAAACCGGATTTCCCGATTATCTCATGCGCGGCATTCAGGACCCGGAGCTCGTCCGCGCATCCCGCGCCGCAGCGCTTGGCGTGCTTGAAACGGACGGCGGCATGGAAGCACATCCCGCGCTCAAGGAACAGCTTAAACAATTTGAAGCGCGCCTGCATCTTGAATAGCGCAGGCTACGGCAAAGTTGCCGGCGCAGGAGCCGATGGCGGTTGCGCGGGAACGGACATCACGGCAATATGAGTTGCCTCAAACTCTTCCGCCATTTTAATATTTTTATCGGAAGTCGCTGTGATATTCCATCCTACTTCCACTTCGCTTAAAGAGATTTCCCGTTCGGTGTACGTGGTCGGGGATCTGCCGATATCAGCCGGTACTTCCCCCGGCTTCAGCGTCGGGATTTTTTTCTGAAATTCGGCTAGTTCGCGCTGAAATTGCGCCGGGTCTTTTTGCTCCTGGAGAACCACTTTGGTGTTTCCTCCCACAATGACAGTGCGCACCTTCGGCAGCTCTTCAAACGGATTTTCTATCCCTGTCGTTTCCATCACGATTCTCCCTTCACCGACTTCCTTGATCGTGCCGTTTACGGAACGCATGTCTGTTATTTGGGGAAAATATTTCTTTGCCTTTTCGGTCGCCGCAGATAGGTCGGCGTCCGCTTTCTGTCTGCCTATTTTAAAACCGATGCCGTACCCCAAAGCTCCGGCCACAATGGCGACTATGATTGCGATGCTGATATATTGTTTCATTGATTTTATTTTGAATCGACTTTTTTATTCGTTCCGTCCGCTAAAAACAAAGGATTACCCGGGGTCGCACCATGGTTGTTCATACCAGGTATCGTCGCAGTCATCTTCCTCCATCCAGTGGCTCAAATTGCACCGCCGCACATACGAACCGCCCGGATAGCTGTCCCCTGCATACGCATAATAAGCACAACCGCTGCACGAATATCCGTCCCCGTCGCCGTCCTGTATCCAAATGTAGGTTTGCTTAAGCTGGCCCGTTCCGAGAATCACTATCGTGCCATAAATGCCGAGGGAGTACCCCGGGGACCACACCACGGTCTGCCCGTTTAGTACGGTGAGCGTCTCGCCGTAATACACGTCTATCCCGCCTCCGTCTACTCCGTCAACATATCCCCAAAATACACTGGACTGATCGCCGGTCTGCAGGCTCATGCTTCCGCACCCGGCATGGTGATATCTGGCCCACGTCGTGGCGTTTCCGGATTCAGGCGAACCGAAAAAACCGACCGCCAATACTCCCAAAACCAGGAGCAGTACTTGTGTTCTATAAGAGTAAGAGGAGGGTGTTTGCATTTCTTTACTAAAAAATAGTTCTCGTAATGTCCCTGAACACCGGCTTGACTTTGGTCGTCGCCTTCCCGCTCTTTAATAATATCACAGCGGCATATCGATGCTCGGTGGAATCGGGCATATTCCATGTCCCTTCCCACCAGCCGTCGGTAGCGGTTCCTTCGGCCAGCTTCAGCGTTTCCGGATATTCGCCGCTATCAAGCTGCAGGGTCATTTCGATGGAATCAATCGGTTCTTCGTATGCCGCTTTGATGCGCCATGTCTGCATTTCCCCTTTCTTGGGAGCAAAGGGATCGGCTATCATTTTGCTCGGCTTCGGCCCCGGCTCCCCGCTTGAAACGTTCATTTCCGTTCTTCCCTCAGGATACGGAATGGTGTATTCGGGAACGGTTTCCCTGTTCTCCGTCGTTCCTTTTCCTGCTACCGGTCCCTGCAAACCCTCTTGTTCTTTGTCGCCGCCTATCGTAAAAAGAGCGGCTACAATGCCCAAAGCGATCAGGCCGCGAAGCCAAAAAGCTTTTTCTTCGGTGAAATTAATCCGCATCGTTCACAATAAGGCCGGTAGATTTATCGTCTGCTCCGCGCGTATTCGGCAATTTGTCGCTATCGAAACGCGGTGCGCTCAGGCGATAACTCACCTCTCCCGTGGCATCCCCTTTTATTATCAATCGCAAATTAGCAACATCTTTTTCATACCACGCTTTGCCGGCAAAACCGGGCGTGAGGAGAACTACCATCTTGTTAAAGTTCTGCTTCAGGTTGGTCACCTTCGCAAAGAGCCACAGGTCGCTTCCCTTCTCGGCTCTCTTGAAATCCAGAACAAGCTCGCGGCTGTCGGGAAGCTGAACCACATCTGTAGTTTCTTCTTTCTGACCAACCATAGCCGGCATATAGGTGGCGAACTTATCGCCATTGATGGTATACGGCGGATCGACAGTGCCAACATTTATTTTTCCATTGCCTCCCCCTATCACTATTCTGTTTGTAGAACCGTACGTCCATATCTCATTGGCATAGGGCGAATATATGCCCGCACCGGTACTTCCCCAATATATCCCATTGGCGGTGCCATTCACTCTGAACCAATCGTTCGTATACGGTCCGGAAGTAAATGTCCCCCCATTCGGGACAAAGCAATTTCCTCCATATACACACACGCTGCCATTCACATAAACCGGGGATCCGAAATAAAACTGGCCTCTGTCGGTGGTAAAGTGCGCCCAGGAGGTGTTCTGGGGACCCATCTCTATATAACCGGAAGGGGTTTGCACATGGAGCGTGTTGCCGGTGCCCTGATATAATCTGTTGTTGCTGTTTGCCAAATAGACACTATTGAAAGTCGGGTCGGAATTCGTGTTTACGTACTGATTTAATTGTTTCGCATACGCGGGGACATCGCTTGCCGACGCGGTGCCGGCGGTCAAGGCATAGGATACGGTTTGAGAACTCATGTCCGTGATGCCATAACCGGCAACGGTGGTCGGCTTGCCGGAAACGTTTCCCCACGTAATGCTGTCCGCCGTCCACGAAGATTTACAGGATACGCCGCTGATACATAGTCGCCCTGCGGTGAGATCCCCGGTGACGCCAACGGTTGAAGGAAAAGAATAAGCTCCCCCTCCCGTGTTCGCACCGAATTGCCCCAAAGATATATTGGTTGCGCTTACGGTACCGCTGAATGTGCCGCCCGTGAGATTATCCGCGGTTATAGTGCCTAAGAATGTCGCGTCTCCGTCCGTCTCTACGGCAAAAAGAGATTCATTGCTCGCGTTTTTCACTTCAAAGCCATAGAGATTGGTACCAATCGCTTTCACGAGAAGTTTCACGTCCGCATCGGGGCTGTCGCCGATGCTGATATTCTTTCCGGCGTCAATGGCAAGTTCTCCACTTCCCACTCCCGCTTGCCCGAACGCGAGACCGGCCCAAAGCGCGGACATGCCAAGCACCGCAAGCGCCAGCCCTCCCGCATATCTCATAAATTGTGCGTTCTTCTCTGTCATGTGTTCCTTATTAATGGCTAAGTCCTAATGGCTAATGACTATTTGCTTGCTACTATAATATACCCTTTCCCCTGGCCGGGCATTCCCCCGCATTGCTCGCAGAAAAACATGTACTTCCCGTCTATCCATGGACTAAATTCTACCACGCCGGTATTCCCTTTGGTAATAGACGCTTTAATCCCGTAATCCGGCTGAATAAAATCGTAGTCGCCGTCAATCGCGCTGATGTTCATGCGGATAACATCGCCGGTGTTGGCAATGATGGTGTCGGGAGAAAATTTTCCTCCTTCCGCGCGCAAGGCAAATTTTCTGAATTGCGTTGAGGCGCGCGGCGCCGAGGGCATCGTAAGCAACGGCACGGCGACATTTTCCGAAACGCCGGTCGCGCCCCGCTCCGGCACCACGACGCCGCTCGGTACCGGCTCGCGGGTGGCCTGCGAGGATTCCGAAGACGAAGCGGCATTCTGGTTCTCTCCTTTTTGCTGGACATTCTCTCCTTTCCGCGTGACAAGCAATACCACGGCAAGAAGCGCCAAGAATACAATACCAATGATAACGGACGTTTTTTTGAATGTATCTGCAAGCATTCTCTTATATATAGTATAGCAGTTCCGGAATCCGGCCGGGGCGCTGAGTTATCCACACCCCAAATAAACGCGGACAGACGCCGACCATACGCTGACAGACGCAGACAACGTTGAATTTGTCCGCGTAAGTCCGCGTCATCGCCCGATTCCCATAAGGTGGGACATTTCCTAACGGGCGATATGTCCGCGTAAGTCCGCGATCTCGTAGAGATGCTACGGGTTCAATTTCTGCACGCTCGTGCGAAGCGTTCTCGTGTACTGTTGCTGGGGGCTTTGCGAGTTGTAAGACATCGTGAATAAAACGCTCACGACATCGCGCGCGGATGGATTTTCCTGTTTGGTAAAAGTGAGTGCGTCCACTTTCACTTTTTGCGAAGTAAGCGGCTCGGGCGTGCCTCCTGCTTCCTGAAGATATACGGTGGTTCCGATAAGTGAGATTTCAACCGGATCGCGAGCGAAATCCGCAGGCGCAGGATGCATGGTTAATGTCCCCGGGTCTGTAATGTCGTCAATCGAGGCCGCTTGCATTACTTCCTGCTCAATGGTGGTAAGCAGAAATTGCGCCTGTCCATTCACTTCCGCCGCGGAACTTTGCCGCACGTTGATGCGCATCACGCTGATAAATACGGTCATGAACGCAAGCGACATGCTTGTGAAAAGCACGATGAAAATGAGCACTTCAAACAACGCATATCCTTTCCGCATGTTTCTATTATACCTTAATAGGACTTATCGGTCCTATAGGACGCATGGGTCCTATGAGCTACTCCCTACTCCCTATTCACTACTCCCTATTTTCCCCCCTCGGAGTCGGCGTTCCCAGCACTGCGAATGCCCCGCCTGCGGTCTTTCCGAAGCTTTTTCCCTTCGGAATTTCCGTCCAGCTTATCTCGCTCACTTTCGCGCCTGAAGCGTCATAAAGCGCGACGGCGTTATTTGTATACGCGAGCACATGAGAATGAGGCCACAAAAGGTCTGCGGTCGGTGTACTAATTTGAGTACCGTCGTTCTTAAGTAAAAAATATTCTCCTGCCGCAACGGACTTGTCCTTGAAATGACTTGTAACGACAAACGATTCCTCTTTCCCGTTAGAATTTTTCTTTTTTATTGACCACCCCGTGAGTGTAACTGCTTGGCTTGAAGGATTATAAAGTTCTATGAATTCGCCGAGTAAATCTCCGTCCATTCCCGCCATCACTTCGTTTATCACGATCGCGCTCATTGCCGGGGAGGGCGTGACTGGCTGCGCTTGGGGCGGCGGTTCCGCGGGAGGAGTAACTGGCGGCGGCGGCGTCTCTGTAATGACAGTTGAAGTTGGTACGGAAGCGGGCGGTGCCGGCATTTCCGATTGCGGCGTAGCAGACGCTGGTGTCATTGTCATCGTCATTGTGGAATTCTCTCTTCGCGGCGTTCCGTCCGGCGCCGCGCTCGTGTGCCATCCCGCGCCGTTTTGATTTCGCTCAAGCGTTTTTCTCGCGCCCGCGTCTCCACCAAGCGCGGCGAATCCGTTCCGCGCATCCATTTCGTCCACCGCGTCGCAATTCGCATTGAATAATTTCAGCCACGTTCCCCCGTTCGGTAGCGCGCCTTTGTAAATTTTATCCGCGCTTATTCCCGGCACCGACGCATCGTCGGTGCGTTCAAGAAGATACAGCCCGCCCGCGGAAATTTTTTCGCCCGAGCCGAACACAATTTTGAACGCATCGTCTTGCGACGCGATCTGCCACCCCGAAAGCGGCGCGGAGCCGGCGGAAATATTTTTTAATTCAATCCATTCGTCGCTCGCGCTCGCGGTGCTTCCCATCCACGCGAGCTCATTTATGCGCACCGCGGAGGAAATTGCCGATGTGCGTGAAAAATTGCACCGTGGAACGCCCTCGTCTCCCGCCGAAAGCGCGGGAACGGACGCAGAAACCGGATTACTTGTTTTGTCGCTTGCTTGCCCTGAGCTTGCCGAAGGGATCGGATTCGCCGGTGCGGATTTCTCCGCGGAGCCCAACGAAAAAGGAAGTGGAACGAATTGTGGAATATCTTGTTGTGGTACCTGTGTGCGCGAAGGCGCTCCGGAAACCGTTCCAGTTCCCTGCGGACGGCTTTCGCCCGTCTCCGATGCGTTGGAAGCGCCCGGTTCATCGAGCTGAATCCTTAGCGCCGGCTCCGGAGAGGAAAACGCACCGAAGGAGAACGCATCTTTAAGTGTTTCGGACGATACTGCGAGCAAATCTGCCGTTCCCCCGTGATAAACGGCGTATCCCCCTATGCCGACCACGGCAAAAACCGCGCATATGGCTATCGCCGCCTTAGCCGTAAGGAAATGCATAGGGTTTATTCTAACAAATAAACATCTGCAAGGCTCGCCTGCCCGCCTATTTACCTCTAGTATGGCCTTTGGACAATATTTCTTCTCTCTCTATCTCTCGTTTCTCGCGCGCGAGGGCGGGCGAAGTGCTTCACGGGATAAATCCCCGCGCCAAACGGGATGGTATTGTTTGCTGCACCGGGCTCGCTGTGAGCCAGTTCTGGTGTAGGGATGAATTTTCCCATCGGGAGATGCCAGTTGAACCGAAACTCGATTTCGGACGGCTTAAAGACCCGATTTTTTACCCCGTGTTGCATGTTCCGTCCACTCGTGTCCTTTTGGTGTTTTCTGTGCATAAGTAGGGTAGTGGAAAACTTCCCCGCTTTTGCATAGAATGAATCGGCGTCGGAATCTTCATTCATCAACACACCCCACACACTCATTTATGGAAACGCAGTCGCAGATGTTCAAAGAAATTAAAAAGAGGGACGGACGGCTCGTGCCGTTTGACGCGTCGCGCATCACGAACGCCATCATGCACGCGATGCAAGCGGCGCAGGAAGGCGATCCGGAGAAAGATGCGGAGCGCGTATCGGGAGAAGTCGTGCGCACGCTCCTCAAAAAGTTCCACACGAGCTATACGCCCGGTATTGAGGAAATTCAGGACGTGGTTGAGACGTCCTTGATCACGATGAATTTCCCCAAGACCGCGAAGGCGTACATTTTGTACCGCAACGAGCGGGCGAAAACGCGCGCGGAACGCCGCGATGTGCCTCACGAAGTGCACGCGCTCGCCGAAGAGAGCAAAAAATATTTCCGGAACCCTTTGGGGGAGTTTGTGTACTACCGCACGTACTCGCGGTGGATTGACAGCGCGGGCCGGCGCGAGACGTGGATAGAAACGGTGGACCGCTACATGGATTTCATGCGCGAAAATTTGGAGGAGAAGCTCACGCCCGAAGAATACGGCGATGTGCGCCAGGCAATTTTGAATCAGGAGGCGATGCCTTCCATGCGGCTTCTGCAATTCGCGGGAACCGCGGCGCGCACCGCGAATGTGTCCGCGTATAATTGTTCGTTCATCGCGCCGTCATGCTTGCAGGACTTCGGAGAGATCGTCTACATCTCCATGTGCGGCACGGGTGTCGGATTTTCCGTGGAGAGCCAGAACGTCCAGTCGCTTCCGCAGATAAAACGCCAGACCGGAAAAAAATTGCCGACCTATGTCATCCCCGATTCCAAAGAAGGATGGGCGGACTCGCTCGTCTTCGGCATGCAAACGTGGTTTGACGGCAACGATGTGGAGTTTGACTATTCGGAGCTCCGCCCCGCGGGCGCGCGGTTGAAAACAATGGGCGGAAAATCTTCCGGTCCCGATCCCCTGCGCGCGCTCCTGGGTTTCGCGCGCGAGAAAATTTTGAAGCGCCAGGGGCGCCGGCTCACGAATCTTGACGCGCACGATATCATCTGCAAGATCGGCGAGATCGTGGTCGCGGGCGGCGTGCGCAGAAGCGCGCTCATTTCGCTTTCCGACTTGGACGACATGGAAATGCGCGACGCGAAGAAGGGACAGTTCTATATGACGGAGCCCCAGCGCAGTTTGGCGAATAATTCCGCGGTCTACGTGCAAAAGCCCTCAAATGTGGAGTTCATGGAGGAATGGACCGCGCTCATGAAGAGCGGCTCCGGAGAACGGGGCATCTTTAACCGCGGAGGCCTCGCGGACACGCTTCCCAGGCGCCGTATTGAGAAGCTTGAGGGAAATATAGGCAATCTGGGCACGAATCCGTGCGGCGAGATCATCCTCCAGTCCAAGCAATTCTGCAATTTGTCGGAAATCATCGCCCGCTCGGACGATACCGAGGGCTCTCTTATGCGGAAGATCAAGGTGGCGGCCATTCTCGGCACCTACCAGTCAACGCTTACCGATTTCAAGTATCTCTCCAAAGAATGGAAGGAGCATTGCGACGCGGAGCGCCTTTTGGGGGTCTCCATCACGGGCCAGTGGGATTGCCCCGCGGTGCGGAACGCCGGCGTGCTGAAGCGCCTCCGCGACGAATCCATCCGCGTGAACCAGGAATATGCGAAGCGGTTCGGCATCAACCCCTCCACGTGCATCACCTGCACGAAGCCGTCGGGCAATCTGTCGCAGACCGTGGATTGCGCCTCCGGCATGCATGCGCGCCACGCGCCGTACTACATCCGCCGCGTGCGCATCGCGCACACCGACGCGCTCTTCAAGATGTTGAAGGACCAGGGCGTTCCCTATCACCCCGAAGTGGGGCAGGCGATGGACACGGCGACCACCTTCGTGATCGACTTCCCCGTGAAGTCTCCGGAGGGCGCCATCTTCAAAAATGATCTGACGGCGATCCAACAGCTTGAGTATTGGAAGCTCGTGAAAGAAAATTTCACGGAGCATAATCCGTCGGTCACCATCTCCGTCGGCGAAGACGAGTGGATTGCGGTGGCGAACTGGCTTTATGAGAACTGGAAGATCATCGGCGGGCTTTCGTTCCTCCCCCGCTCCGACTACGTGTATCAGCTCGCGCCTTACGAGGAGATCGCTGCGGAGAAATATGCCGAGCTCATCAAAGCGTTTTCCGGTCTGGATTTCTCCATGATCATGGCGTATGAGAAAGAAGACGAGACGGCGGTGGCGAAAGAGCTCGCGTGCGCCGGCGGTGTGTGCGAAATAGAAGAAGCTCCGCAGACGACCACGATGGTGTCGTAAAATTCATTCCAAGAACCTGCGCTATCTACGTCCCCTGTCATTCCCGCGCCGAAGGCCCTGAGCTGGAGCGAAGGGCAGGCGGGAATCCAGAGTGCAACAAAAGATAAAATCCCCGCTGCTCTTGCGGGGGTTTTATTTTTCACCCTATTATTATTCCCCGAACGAAGTCGAGGGGCTACCCTTGCGCTTCCCTTCTCAATCGCCTCTCCATCTCGTCGACCAATCTTACCGAATCGGCTATCCTTCTCTTGATATCGGGAAAAGCGCCGTCTTCTTCTTTTATTTCTTTCTTTTTAAATTCCGGAAATTCTTCTAATAGCTCAAGATATTTCTCGAGCGCGAGCGCATACAATTGCGCAGCATCATACCACCTTCCGCCCCTTGCTCTCCATCGTGAAAGTGTGTCTTTCTCCAACGCGAATGTAAGGTTCGCAAGTATATGGGACGCGTGGCTCATTTTGTCCAGTCCCACCTGCAGGGCGGTTCCTTTTTTGTGTAATTCCTCGGCGCGCCTCATCAGATCATCCCAATCTTCTTGAGAAACTTCCCTCTCCGGTTTCCCTGGCCTTTCTGTCATGGTTATTTATGTGGATTATTTGATAAGCACCGTCGCCAATACGCCTGCGGTCACAAGCACGCCTCCGACGACGTTCCCGAGCGTCGGCTTTTCCGCGAGGAACATGAACGCGAGAAGAATGGTGAGCGCGACGCTCAACTTATCAATGGGAGCCACTTTCGACACTTCTCCCAGCTGGAGCGCTTTGTAGTAAAAGAGCCACGAAAGGCCGGTGGCGAACGCGGAAAGGATGATGAAGGTGTAGGAATATTTGGATATCTTGAACACTTCGTCCGCATTCCCCTGAATCCAGACGATGACCCATGCGAAGACGACGATGATGACGGTGCGGATGGCGACCGCGAGGTTGCTGTCCACCCCCTTGATGCCTATCTTCCCGAATATCGCGACAAGCGATGCGAAGAATGCCGATAGAATTGCGTAGAATACCCAGTTCATAGTGTTATTAAAAACGCGCTATTCCGTCGTCGTCCCGTCAAACTCCTCCTCGGTCGCTTCGGCTTCCGCTTTGGTCGCCCGCACGATGCCGTCCTTATGATGAGCGGGCGCGTAGAGCGTATACAGTTTGAGTTCCTCCGCGTCGGAGACGTTCACGACGTTATGCTGTGCTCCGGCGGGCACCACGACCGCGTCGCCGTCGGAGACGGCGTATTCGTTCCCGTCAATGATGCATTTGCCCTGTCCCTTCTCAAAGCGCAGGAACTGGTCGTTGTCGGGATGCACTTCCATGCCTATCTCTTCTTTCGGCGCTAAGCTCATGAGCACGAGCTGGCTGTGCTTCCCGGTATAAAGCACTTTGCGGAAATTATTATTTTCTATGGCGTCTTTCTCAATGTGAACATGGAATCCTTTCATGGTTTTTATTTTTGATTGACGGTGATCGGCGATGTCACCGGAATTATTCTTTTTTCTTGTCCAGCTTATCTAGTTTGAGAAGTTTCACGCCGTAGTAAACGACGAGTGCAATAACGAGGAAATCAATGAGGACGGCGATGAGGTCTCCGTAAAGTATTCGCGCGGAACCTATGCCGAACGAAGCGGTTTTAAGCCCCCCGACTGCGCCAAGCGCGAGCCCCAGAAGCGGATTAATGATATCGGCGACGAGCGCCGAGACGACTTTTGACACCGCGCCGCCGAGAATAAACCCGACCGCCAAGCCGACTACTCCCTGTTCGCGGATGAAATCAATGAATCCTTTCATGGGTATGCGTATGCCCTTTTGCGCAATCAGTATATCATGTTGCCTTTCTGCTTTCTACCGGACCCGCGCCTAGCGGTTCAAATACGTCACAGTGAGCTGAAGTACGGTCGCGAACAAAACCCAGAGCAAATACGGGATCTGGATGTAGGCAATCCAGCGCGCGTGGGGATAAATGGCGGCCATCGCCCAGATGAGTGTCGCGAGAACGAGCAGGATGTCGGCTGCCGCGAGTAAGTTGTTCCGCAAGCCGAACTGAATGGACGTAAACGCGAAATTGAAAACGAGATTGAGAATGAACGGCAGCGCTACCATAAGCGCGATTTGTTTTTGCCACGCCATCAGAAGCACTTTGCCGAAGGAGACCGCGATCAAAATATAGAGCACGGTCCACACCGGGCCAAAAAGCCACGCGGGCGGCGCCCACGAGGGTTTCACGAGTTGCGAGTACCAGTTATAGCCGTCCATGGCATTACGTGCGGAGTCCCCCGAGTTTCCGGTATTCCAAATATGAATAGACGACGGCCCAAACGCTTGAGACGATCACGGGAATGAGAATGAACCAGATGAAATAATCCGGGAAAAAGAATCCTAAAAGAGCCAGAATTCCCGATGCCTTGAAGAGTTTCTGCGCCAAGCGGTGGGTCCTCTCCCATACCTCGGGGTTTGAAAGCGTCCACGGCGTGCGGATGCCGATGGTCCAGTTCGGCTCCGCGTGTTGAATGAGCATGCCCGCAGAGTAGAAGAGCACCGCGAATGCCGGAGCAAGAAATTTCATCAGGTCAAAGACGTATCCCAGATTCCAGGCAAGGGTAAGGCCATAGAGATAAAGCATGAAGAGGAAGAGGAGCACGATGAACCGGTCAAAGTGCGCGCGGAACTTTTCAATGTTCTCCCGCTTCGGGTCAATGCGCGGAACGATGACAAGAACAAGGAACATAACCACGAGAATCATCGGGGTGAGAAACGCGCCCCAGAACCTGCCTGTGTAGCCGTTCACCTCCCCCCGGGCGTCCCAATGCGACGCAATCCGCTCGGGCAATTGCGGATAGAAATACCAGGCAACGGCGAAGGACATTAACACGAGTATAAGGGAAATAATTTCTCCTTTGCGTAGTTTCATATCATATATAGTGTGCCATAGTTACAAAACGGGGACTACTCGGCATTCAAGATGCAGTTCGCAAAAGTGGTCTCACTCGCCGCCCCCTCGGTCACAAAAGCCGTATCTCCCTTGTTCCAGAACACAAAACTTTCGTCGGCGTTCGCATAGCGCGCTCCCGAGGCGGACATGGCGCGCGGCACGGAGAGCTTTCGCCCGTCGCTTAACTCCAGGTCAACGAATTTGTCGTCGCCCACATAGAACGATGCGCCGATGGTCTTTGCCTCATCGCAAGAGAACGTCACCTTCTTTGGCGCGGTCGCCGTGCAATAGGCCTCCCATGGCCTCACGCACTCCCCTCGCGCCCCGCACCACGAATATCCCGCCGAGCCGATGCATCCGTGCGCGTCGCTGTCCCCGCCGACCAAGGCGCCCTTCTCTGTCTCTGTTGCTGTCGTTGCCGATTTCTCTGTCGTTGAGAAGAGCACGAGCTTGACGTCGCACGGGCACCGCGACGGGGTTACGTCCGAACGCACGTGGAAAATGGTGTAAAAGTTGACTGCGATAAATCCGTCGCCTTTGCGATAGATGGTCTGACCGCTTGCCGGGCCGTTCGCTTGAAGGCTGATATCAACCTTCCAGCCAAGCGCTTTGAGTTTCTTCGCATAGTACGCATCAAACGGGACGAAAGCGTTTGCGGGGTCTATGGTGCCCGTCTCCGCTTCGGTCTCAATCCCCGTGCCATAGAGTACTCTTTGGGGAAGTTCAAGCGGGAAAAGGCGCGGCGCGCTCCAGCTCGACTGGCCATAGAGCGGCAGAAGGTCTTGCGCGAGCGGCGGGACTATCGTGAAGGGGGCGCTTTCGGCGAAGAGAGGGTTCGTGACCGGCACGGAATCGTGTGCCGTGACCCCCAAGACGTAGGTGCCGGGCGGGTACCTATCGGACACCACCCACTCCTTGCTTCCGGTATTCGGCAAACCGATGAAAATAATCGGGTCAAACTCCTGGCCCTCGGTTTGGAGCGGCGGAGGAGGAATCCTGCGGATGGTTATTGAAATTTTGTCGGTTGAGGTTGTATCCTTGGACTCCCATTGTATCGTCTGCAGAGAGCCGGTGATGACCGTTGCCCCGCTTTGAGGAGAGGTGATCTGAATCGAAGGGGCCGGCTGCCTATTTTTCCAAAAATAAACCGAACCTAAGATCGCGGCGAGTATCACCACCGAAACGATAATGACGATTTTTGTGCTTTTGGGCATGTGGGTGTTTTGCAAGGCCTTCTCCCGTCCCCTTTCCCCCTTTATATCCATTATACCACTTTTATGCCCCCTTGCCCCTATAGACCAATTCGCGCGAATCGGTCTATAGGGAGAAAGTGCCGTGCCGGTGCGCTAGGTGAAAAGCTTGATGGTGTTTTTGATATCCGTCGGTATATTGGGGTTGAGCCAGTACTCTACTCTATTGTCCTTGCCTTTATTGGTAAGCACATCCAGATTGTGCAAAAGAATGAGATGCTTGGAGGTGGCCTTGTGGGAAATGTCCAGCTCTTCCGCGATCTCCGACACGTTCATCCGCTCCCGGCGGGAAAGCATCTTTATGATCTTGACCCGGTTGATGTTCGATAGTGCTTTGAAAATTTGTGTCCACCGTTTCATGATTTTGTTTTTCCTTATATTTATTATACTTCTTTTGTTTTTTCTTTTCATCTCATCATCTCATCCCCGTTTTCCTTCTTCCTTCTATTCCTCTATTCCCATTATA
>MHLB01000023.1:1120-7595 GCA_001818895.1 Candidatus Liptonbacteria bacterium RIFCSPLOWO2_01_FULL_53_13 | reverse complement strand
AGAGATATGATAGCATAAGAGCCACGATGGGAAACGTCAATTATCCTTATCTGCCCGAGGGGAGGAGTTTCGGCTACGTACCCTCCTCGCATCCGATGATGCGCGAAGCACGGCGCGTGTGCGAGGAGCAATCCACCGACAAAAACCACCCCACCGGTTCGGTCCTGGTGCGCGACGGAAGGGTGCTCGCCGAAGGAGCGAATCAAGCATCGTTCAAAAATCCCGCATTGCTTGAATTCCACCGGACAAAATTTTGCCTGCGCCGTTTTCTTCACATAAAGACGGGCACGCGTTACTGGCTTTGTCCGGGGTGCGCTTCTCCGGCGCAACATAGCGAGCAGGTTGTCATTCGCAACGCGCGGGTTAAGAATTCAGATTCGCGGGAGGCCGATATTTACCTTTGGGGGCACTGGTGGTGTTGTAAGCCTTGTTGGGACGCGATAATCGCGGCGGGAGTTAGGAACGTGTATCTTGCAGAAGGAGCCGAAAGATCATTTAGAAACTGAAATCAAAAAACAATTGTAGAGAGAGGGGAGAAGTGATACCATACCACTCATGCACACCACCATATTACAGAAAGAGGATCCAGAAATCGCCGCGCTCATAGAAAAAGAAGCCGTGCGACAGAACGAAGGATTTGAGATGATTCCGTCGGAGAGCTATGCATCAGAGGCCGTTTTGGAAGCGAACGGGAGCATTCTCAACAACAAATACGCCGAGAACTATCCGGGGCGGCGATACTACGGCGGATGCGTGAACGTTGATGCCATAGAACGGCTTTGCCAGAAACGAGCGAGAGAAGTTTTCCATGCAGAGGATTACCACGTGAACGTCCAGCCCTATTCCGGTAGCCCTGCGAATCTTGCCGTGTACATCGGGCTGCTTCAGTTGGGGGATACGATTATGGCTCTTCGCCTGGACCATGGCGGGCATTTGACGCATGGGAATCCGATGAATCTTTCGGCAAAGGCGTTCAAGATCGTTCCTTACGAAGTGGATGCCAAGAGCGAAACGCTTGATTACGATGCGATAGCGAAAATAGCCGCCGAGCACAAGCCGAAGCTCATTATCTCGGGCTTCACGTCATACCCGCGCGTGATTGATTTCAAAAAATTCCATGACATCGCAAAATCCGTCGGAGCGATTTCCATGGCGGATATCTCACACATTTCGGCATTGGTGATCGGCGGCGTTCATCCTTCGCCTTTTCCGTTCACCGACGTAGTGACAACGACCACCCACAAGACATTGCGCGGCCCGCGCGGGGCGATGATTTTCTGCAAACAGGGATACAAAGAACAAATAGACAAAGGAGTTTTTCCCGGCATGCAGGGTGGTCCGCACGAGCACACCATTGCCGCGATCGCCGTCGCGCTCAAAGAAGCGAAAACGCCGACGTTCAAGGCATATGCCGAGCAGATCATTAAGAATTCCCATGCGCTTGCCGAAACGCTCATCTCCGAAGGGCTGAAACTGATTTCCGGAGGCACTGATAATCATTTGCTCATGGTTGACATGCGTCCTTTTGGACCGGGGAGGGGGATATTCATTGAGAAGGCGCTTGAGGCGGCGGAAATAAGCGTGAACAAACAGCCGATTCCCAATGACCCCGCGCCGCCTTATTACCCGTCCGGAGTGAGAATCGGAACCCCCGTCCTAACCGCCCGGGGCATGAAGGAAGATGAAATGAGAAAAGCAGGGAAGCTGATCGCGAAGATTTTCCACGCATTCTCTGCGGCCGAACTGCCGGAGGACAAAACGCTTCGCGCGCAGGCCGTAAAGGATTTTGTCGCGACGCTGGATGCGCACCCGCTCATCGCGGAAGTGAAGCAACAGGTGAAAGACATTGCCCTGCAGTTCCCGGTGCCGGGGATGTGAAAATGAGGTTATAGGTTTTAGATGATAGGGTATAGAAACGAGACGTAAATGCAAATCATTGACGGCCAACAAATCGCGAATGGCATCCTTGCTCGGCTCAAGGAGAAGCCCGCACCGAAAAAGTTTTTCGCGGGCATTCTTATCGGCGATGACCCGGCGTCCGCCAGCTTCCAAGCAATCAAAGAAAAAACCGCGCGGAATCTCGGCGTTGATTACCGGATTTACAAACTTGATGCCGCAATGGGCACCGACAAACTGCGCGCGGAGGTGGGGCGGATCGCGCTCCAGAAATCATGCGGCGGGGCAATTGTCCAGCTCCCGCTCCCCGAAGGCGTGAACCGCCACGCGCTCTTGAACGCAATCCCGCAAGAAAAAGACGCGGACGTGCTCGGAGAACGAGCGCTCGGCGCATTCTATACCGGGCGCAATCCCGTTATCGCTCCCGCGGTGGGTGCGGTTGAGGAAATTCTCCGTGCGATGAAAATAGAGGTGAAAGAAAAAAAGTTCGCGGTGATAGGGTCGGGGATTCTCATCGGCAAACCGGTCTTGAATTGGCTTATGGGCAAAGCGAAAGAAATCTTCCTTTTGGGGCGCGCGAGCGACTTGGCACTTTTAAAACACGCAGATATTGTTATTCTTGGCACCGGCCATGCGGGACTCGTGACGCCCGATATGCTTCAGGACGGCGCGGGCGTGATTGACTTCGGGTATGGGACAAAAGAAATGAGAAATGAGAAAGGAGAAATGAGGAAAGAAACGTGCGGCGATTTTGACCCTTCGTCATTATCTAATTCCCACCATTCACCATTCACCATTCACCATTCACCGGCCTTCTACACCCCCACCCCCGGCGGCACGGGCCCCATCTTAGTCACGAAATTATTTGAGAATTTTTATGCGCTGAATTCTCAGTGATGCCTTACCCCCCGAGCTTGTCGAGGGGCCCTCGATTATACTCGGGCAATAACTAGATTTCGAATTCCAGAATCATCGGCATGTGGTCTGACGCTGGGACATCCGGCACGGTAAAATTTTTGACGCTGATCTCCGGCGATACAAACGTGTAATCGGCAAAATACTGGAGGGGATACCCCGCCCATTTTTCGTGGCTTATCGCGTTTCTTGTCGCCTTGATATGGAAGTCCTTAATGAGATTTCTCATGCCTGCCCGCCGTAGCTCTTGCGAAGGAGGGCCCGCCTGCCCCGCCTTGGCGTCGGCGCGTTCAATCATTGCAATGCTTTCCGTATCAGGCATAAGATTGAAGTCGCCGCAGATGATGTGCGGTCCTTCCGTGCGGGAGATAAAATCAACAATTCTCCGCGACTGTTCAAGGCGAGGCTCGTTATCAAGCTTCTCTCCGGGTTGTGAGATGCCATGCAAGGCACCGAGAGTAAAGACGCGGTCTTTTGACGCGATGCGCGCGTGAATCAGGTTGGTAGGAAATTTAGAATAATCGGCTGCGGCAATTTCTTCCGCGGTCATACCGTTCGTTTCCCCGAAAAGCGGAAGTACGCCGTGCGTTATGACGCGTAAGGTTTGTTTCACAAAAAGCGCCTGCCCTAACGCCACCGAGGAGCTTATCGCCCCCTCGTAGCCAAGGCCTTTCTGCGCGGGCTCAAAAAAACCGGAGAAATCAGGAAGCGCCGCGCGGAGCTCCTCAAAAATGTTCAAGTGCGCGCCATCGTTTATCTCGCGCTCCGGCGAGTCAAATACTTCCTGAAAACAAAAAACATCCGTAGTCGGGGCGTGTTCGCGCAGGAATGCCATCAACGGTTCGTAGATGGTGCCGCCCCAGATATTGAGGGAGATCAGTTTCATTTAGGTTGATGCTAATCTACAAATCTTATGCTAATTGTGCGAATTGCGAATGAATTTGGTTACTGTGCGCGCTGAGGGAGTTGAACCCCCGACCTTTGCTGTGTAAAAGCACTGCTCTACCGCTGAGCTAAGCGCGCGTTTTCATAGTGGCACGCACCAGAGCGTAGCACGGTGCATGCTTACCGTGAACCGTGTCCCGCTTAGCGGGACTCTGGTTCGCGGTGCCCCCGGTAGGAATCGAACCCACATCGGGCGGTTAGAAACCGCACGCTCTATCCATTGAGCTACGGGGGCTCTGGGCAGGTTTTAGGTTATAGGTTTTAGGTTATAGTTGCAAGAGAGACGGCGTTTTCCTATGATTGCATTGCACAAGCGGGCCGTCGTATACCGGTAGTACGCGTGCTTTGGGAGCACGATGACCGAGTTCGATTCTCGGCGGCCCGACCAGCCAAAATTCGACGCAACAAACATGAAAAAGAAACGGAATAAATTGGAGCCGATAGCCGATTTTATCTATGAGGTCGGCATTTTGAGCAAGACCCCTCGCTCGGGATTGTGGTTTTTGGGCACAGGGGAACAATCGGTGGCGGAGCATCTTTTGCGGACCGCGTATATTACCTATGCACTATGCCACCTCACGCCGCGCGCGAACCGCGAGCGCGCGATTCTGATGGCGCTCGTGCACGATTTGGGAGAGGCGCGGACGTCGGACCTGAATTACGTACATCAAAAGTACGGGCGGCTTGCGGAGTCGCAGGCGATTGCGGACGTCGCACGCACCGTACCGTTCGGCTCGGAGATAAAATCGTTGTTTGCAGAAGAGCAAGCGAAGAGAACGCTTGAAGCGAAGATCGTGAAAGATGCTGACCAGCTTGAATGGCTCGCGACCATGCGCGAAGAGGAAATGAAGGGGAATATAAAGGCGAAGGAATGGGGGATTATCGCCTACCGCCGCCTCAAAACTCCGGCCGCAAAGAAGCTCGGGAAATTATTAATTTCCACTCATCCCGATTCGTGGTGGTTTGATAAGAAGAGCGAATGGTGGGTGTCGCGCAGTCCGAAGCACAAGGCGTTCAAGAGAAAATAGAGATGAAACATCTCACGGTACGCATCTTCGGCGACGTGCAGGGCGTCGGATTCCGTTTTTGGGCGAAGCAATGCGCGGACGAGCTCGGCATTAAAGGATTCGCGCGGAACGAAAAGGACGGTTCGGTATGCGTGGAGGCCGAAGGCGAATCTTCCGCGCTTGAGGAATTCGTGGCGCGTTGCCGCAAGGGGCCTCCGTTCGCGTGCGTGGAACGAGTAAGCACGGAAGAAGGCGCGCTTCGGGGATACGAAGGATTTGAGATCAACTAATGCCCCTCGCATTCCCTGCTTCAAAACCGCTCGGAGAACTTTTGAAACAAATCCAGAAATTTATATCCACCCAAATCGCGTGAATGCTTCAGCCGACGGCGGGGTAAGCTTGATTGTTTTCAACTCCGGTAATGTGAACCATTGAAGCTCCGCCAGATCGTCACCCGGCTTCGTTACTATTTCATCAGCATTCTTGTTGTCGATAACAACCTTATAGAGATTGAACTTCATTTTGCAAAGGACTTTTTCGCCTGTGTCCTTTAATACTTTTTCCGACTCTCCTGTAGCATTTTCTATAAACTCCAGGGGGTAAGAAGTGATATCGACACCTGTTTCCTCAAAAACCTCCCTCCTTGCCGCAGCGACACGATCTTCACCCTCATCAATACCCCCGCCAGGAGGATGCCAGCAGTCAGAATAGACCCCGCCCTTCGTGGAATCCTTCTTGCCCTGGAGCAACTTACCATCCTTTGAAAATACAAGAACAGTAACTATGTCTCGATGAATCGTGCGCATATATCGTCCGGCATTATAGCATGATTCAACCCCCACTAAGGCATAACGTCGGAACCCAATTGTTTTATAAGGTGAAATCGATTTGGTGCCGCGGGGGTGAATCGAACACCCGACGCCAGCCTCTTCAGGGCTGCGCTCTGCCACTGAGCTACCGCGGCAATTTACACCGCAAAGCTTACACGAACTTTTTGATTCCTTCAATAGACCACTTAAAGTACGAACAGGCGGGATCACGCTGGACCACGCCTGTTAACGATGCGCACCTCCTTTCGAGGATAAGAAGATCTCTATCGCCCTCTCGTACAGGGCGAGGAGCTCTTCGTCATCTGGAAGCATTCCTCTGCACCTTCTCTCATTCTCTATGCCGAGGCGCCTCCATCTGATAGCGTGAACCAGAGGGCCCCTGCGGTTTTCCGGGAGTTCCGCGATTTCTCTTTTCAACTGAGCTTTCGGTGACTCACCGGGAATTGCGCTCTCGGTTTTTTTGGCCACGCGGCGCCTCCTTTCTTAAGCGATGCGCCTTGCCCGTATTCTTGCACACTTGGGCGATAATTCAAGCCACAAGGAATAATCCGCGTGCATTTTCGGCGCCCCATGCCCGTTGCAACAAAACACCCCGCATCTCGCGGGGCGCTCAATCCCATATCCTCATATCTACGAGTATCTTAATATCAGGGCCTACTTCTTCATCTTCAATATCAACCGCTTCTCCTCCGGCTTAATGGAAGAAATGATGAACGGGTATTCCTTGCCGAGCGCGAGCGCCGCTTTCATTTCGTCCGCTCCGCCGAATTCCGAGACGTGCACCATCCCTTGAATGCCCGAGGAGAGGTCAATGATGACGCCGAACGGATTGAACTTGTACACCTTTCCCGTGACCTCGTCGCCTTCCTTGTGTTTTTCCGC
>MHLB01000023.1:0-1110 GCA_001818895.1 Candidatus Liptonbacteria bacterium RIFCSPLOWO2_01_FULL_53_13 | reverse complement strand
CACGGGTCTTCCTTGAGCGCCTTAAGCGAAAGGAACACGCGCCCTTCGCGGATATCAATGATTTTCACTTTCGCGGTTTCATTCAGCTTCATCACTTCTTTCGGATTATCAATAACGCGGTGGTCAATCTCCGAAATGTGCACAAGCCCTTCTATCTGCGGGTTGTCCACAAAACGCATAAAAATGCCGAAATCCGCGAGCCCCGAGACCATGCCGTCCACCGTTTGCCCCACTTCGTATTTTGCGAGCAATTCCTTCACGTTCGCGTTCATCGTTTCGCGCTCGGAAACAATGAGTTTATTGTTGCGGGGATTCACGTTGATGACCTTCACCGAAAGCTCCTGCCCGATGAATTTTTTGAGCTCCTCCATATTCTTCTCGCGGTCGCCTTCGGCGAATTTCGCATAATTGTCGTTTGAAAGCTGGGAGATCGGCAGGAACGCCTTGAGCTCGCAAAGCGTTCCCAAGAGCCCGCCCGAATTTGAGCCGGAGATTTTGAGCTTCACTATCTCTCCGCTTTCGGCGAGATCCTGTATCTGCTGCCAAAGACGCTGTTTGCCCGCCTCCGCAAGCGAGAGCTCGGCATAACCGCCCTCGCCCTCCAGTGTGAGGATTTTCGCGGGAACCTTATCGCCGGGATTCAAATTTTTCACGATTTCGCGCGCATTTGAGAGTTCAAGCCCGAACACCAGCCCGGTCCCGAATTTGCCGATATCAAAATACGCCCCGCGAGGAGTTTTCTTCAAGAGTTCCACTTCATATACGTCGCCTTCCTTGAGGCGCGCTCCGCCCGCTTCTTGCTTCAGGAGATTGGCAAGGGTAGCCGAGATTTTTGCCTGGTCGGTATCAGCGGGCATGGTAAATGGTGAATGGTAAATGAGGGATGAGAGATGAGAAAGGAAACATGAGAATGATTATAACAAATGGCTATATTCTAGTGGCTATTGGCTGATTTGATAACACGGGAGAGTATAGGGAATCCGCCCTGAAAATGCAAATTTTAGAGTAATCGCGAACATCGCGAATATAGCGAATATCGCGAATGGGATAGGGATATCCGTATTTGTAAAGGCACTAGACCAGATATTTCCCTAGATTCTAGCATACCGA
>MHLB01000022.1:9353-9786 GCA_001818895.1 Candidatus Liptonbacteria bacterium RIFCSPLOWO2_01_FULL_53_13 | reverse complement strand
CCTCGCTTCCGCTCAGGGGCCAAGCGAACCTCGTGTTCGGCGAAGGGAGCTCCGCGTGCGAAGTCATGTTCATCGGCGAGGCGCCGGGTGAACAGGAAGACATCCAGAAGCGGCCGTTCGTGGGGCGCGGGGGACAATTATTGCGCGAGAATATCCGCACGATCGGCTGGAAAGAAGCCGACGTGTATATCACGAATATTGTAAAACGGCGCCCGCCGGGGAACCGCGACCCGTTTCCGGAGGAGATAGAAAAGTATAAGCCGTATCTCACGCGCCAGATAGAAATTATCAATCCGAAAATCATTGTGCCGCTCGGGCGCTTCGCGATGAATTATTTTTTGCCCGAAGCGAAAATCACGCGCGACCAGGGGAGAGCGTTCTTGGTTGAAAGCCGCTTGGTAGTACCCATTCTCCACCCCGCCGCCGCGCTTCG
>MHLB01000022.1:1641-9319 GCA_001818895.1 Candidatus Liptonbacteria bacterium RIFCSPLOWO2_01_FULL_53_13 | reverse complement strand
GCAACGAGGCGATGGGCCAGTTCCGCGAGAGTTTCAAGAAACTTCCGGAGATCGTGGCAAAAGGGGGCGCCGCGGGGGAATTGCCTCCCGCCTACGCTCCTAAAAAGCCCGCGGAGGGAAAGCTGCCGCAGGCGAGATTATTTTGATTCATATGCGGATTGTATCCCTCGACAAGCTCGGGAAATAATAGGGGATTCTGTTATAATGATGATATGAACTACGCCTTGGTCTATATGGTGCACAGGGGGATGTTCCGCGTGGTTGATTTCTTCCATCACTGGTACGTGGACGCATCAAAAGCGCTCATCCACCGGTTTGTCTCGGCGCTTGAGAACCTTGACCAAACCTTCGCCGTCCGGCTCACCCTCGCGCATTTTTTTGAACCGCTCTATAAGGATTATTCCATCCCAGGGCGCGCGTTCGGCATCGTATTCCGCACGGGGCGCGTCATTATCGGTGCGGCGCTTTACGCCGTCATCGGAGCGTGTTTTCTCGCGCTCTATATTGCGTGGCTCGTGCTTCCGCTTATAGTTCTCTTTTTCGTGTTTGATAATCTGCCGAAAAGTTGATGCCAATCCGCGAATTTTATGCGAATCTACAAATTGCGAATAATGCAACGATGCCATTTGCGAGAATCTTACCCATTAGCAATTCGCACAATTAGCATGAGATTTGTAGATTAGCATCACACTTACGATGGACACACAACCAGTAACATTCACCTTCAGCGACCCCCGGCTCCACATGACCTTCATGGGGCGGATGTTCGTGCGCGTCATCGGCTATGTCACGGAATTCGTTCTCATCGCCGCCGCCGCGGACTTTCTCATGACCGACGTGGCGTGGCTCCGGTGGCTCGGCGCGTTTCTCGCGCTTTTTCTTCTTGACCGCTTTGCGCACTTCGGGGAGGGCGACCGTCCGCTTCCCGAGATCGCGGAAGTTTCGGATCGTTTACCCCCACACCAAACGAGCATTGCGGGATCACCGGATGATGCTCATTCTGGTGCGGGGGTGAATCTCGCCCCGTATTTGAGCCACGCCGCTTTTGCGGCGCTTGAAAAAGCGCACGACCGCGGAGCGATTGCACAAGACAGTTTTTTTCTCGCACTCACGCGGGAGCTCCTCGGGCGGAACGACACAGGGGAATGCCTGCGCCGGCTTGATGTGCCGCCGGAAGAATTTAAGGCGCGCGTGGAGGAGTTTTTGGAAGGGGAAAAAAGAGAAGAAAAAGGGAAAACGGAGAAGGAAGCAGAGGATCGGCATGACGACAAAAAGACAGACGACGCGCTGACCGCGCTTGTCGCGCGCGCCTACAAAATCGCGCGGAACGGCGGGCACAAATTCATTGAGACTTCGGACCTTTTCTCCGCGCTTCCCGACGCCGAAGACCCTCCCGTGACGCGGCTTTTCAATATCTACAAACTTTCTCCGCACGACATACGCACCGCGTTCCTTTTTACCGCGGCGCTCGCGCGCGCAAAAGGCACCGCCCGCCATCGTGTGTCGCGCATCGTGCGCCACCGCGTGATGAACCGCGCATGGACCGCGCGCCCGACGCCGGCCCTGGACCGGATAAGCACGGACCTCACCGACCTTGCGCGCGACGGCGATATCGGATTCCTCGTCGGGCACAAAGAGGAATACGCCCGGCTTCAGGACACGCTTGCGCGCCCCTTGAACCCGAACGCGCTTCTCGTGGGCGACCCCGGCATAGGGAAAGAAACGCTCGTGGCGCGCCTCGCGTACGATCTTACGAAAGACAAGGTGCCCCCCGCGCTTTTTGACAAGCGGCTTGTGGAGCTCCACCTTTCCAATCTCGTGTCAGGCGCCAACGAGGGCGAAATGCAAAAACGGCTCGCAACGGTAGTGGACGAGATCAACACGGCGGGGAACATCATCCTTTATATTCCGGACATCCACGACCTCGTGAAAACATCGGGCACCGCATACCTCTCCGCGGCGGACGCGCTTGCGCCCGTTCTTGCAAGCAACGCATTCCCCGTCATCGGCGCCACGTACCCGCGCGAGTTCAAGGAATTCATTGAGCCCCGCAGCGACTTCACGGGTTTGTTTGAAAAAATAATCATGCAGGAAATCGGCGTGGACGAAGCGGAAATCATTCTTACCTACGAAGCCGTGGCGCTTGAAGCGGAAACGAAGGTGGAGATAAGTTTCGGCGCGGTGCGTACTGCGGTGGGGCTTGCCAAAAAATATTTTCACGCGAAGCCGTTGCCGGGAAGCGCCTCCGAGCTGCTTAAGGAGGCGGTGATGGCGGCGGGGAGAAAAGAAGAGAAAACCGTGGGGCCGGAGCAAGTGGTGCTTATCGCCGAGGGGAAGGTGAATGTGCCGATTCATGAAGCGGGCGATGCGGAAGCGGAATCGCTTCTTCACCTTGAGGAGGTGATCCATCGGGGGTTCATTGACCAGGAAGAGGCCGTGAAAGCGGTGGCGAACGCGCTTCGCGAATACCGGAGCGGGCTGGCGCGGCCGGGGGGGCCCATCGCAAGTTTCCTTTTTGTGGGACCGACCGGCGTGGGGAAAACGGAACTCTCAAAGATCGTGGCGAAAGTGCAATTCGGCGACCAAAAAGCGCTCGTGCGGTTTGATATGACGGAATATCAGGATGCCGAGAGCGTGCACCGGTTTATCGGCTCGCCCGACGGGAAAATGACGGGAACGCTCACCGATGCCATACGCGAGAAGCCCTACGCCGTCGTGCTTCTTGATGAATTTGAAAAAGCGGCGCCCGACATCTTGAACCTCTTCCTCCAGACATTGGACGACGGGCGCCTGACCGACAGCTTCGGGCGCACGGTGGATTTCCAGAACACGGTCATCATCGCGACCTCAAACGCGCATTCGGACATTATCAACCGCGCGCTTGAAGAAGGGAAATCAATGAGCGATATTGCGGACGACCTGAAGCGGCGGCTTACCGACGTGTTCCGCCCCGAACTTCTGAACCGGTTCTCGCGCATCGTGGTGTTCAAAAACCTGGGCCGCGAGGATGTGCTCTCCATCGCCGAGCTTAACCTGCAGGAGCTTGGGCGGACGCTCTCGGAGCAGGGCATTATGTTTTCCGCGTCTCCCGAGGCGGTCGCGCGCATTGCGGAATTGGGGTTTGACCCCGCGTTCGGGGCGCGTCCCCTGCGCAGGGTGATTGAGGAACACGTACGCGCGCTTTTGGCGGAAAAAATTCTGAGGAAAGAACTCGCGCGGGGAAGTAAGGTGGTGCTTAGGGTGCAAGGGGAGGACTTTCAACTAACAACTAATGAGACCTAGGGGATGTCATTCCCGCGAAGGCGGGAATCCAGTATACGAGTCCTTCCCATGGCAAAAACATATTACATTTATATTCTTGCGAGCAAACGAAATGGGACCCTCTATGTGGGAGTAACCAGCGAGCTACAGAAAAGAATTTACCAACACAAGAACAATCTTTTTGAAGGGTTCACGGAAAGATATGGTGTCCACCGGTTAGTGCATTACGAACAAACGAGCGATGTTCAATCTGCCATGGAGCGTGAAAAGCAAATCAAAAAATGGAATCGCGCATGGAAAATACGTTTGATTGAGGAAGAAAATCACGAATGGAATGACCTCTCAAGGGATTGGGCAGATGGGCCTGGATCCCCGCCTGCGCGGGGATGACAAAGAGAAAACGATACAATGCTGAATACCCGTCGTAAGTTGTCAGTAATCTCATGAAATCATTTTCCAACGCCGAAATTTCCGAAAAATTGTCCCAGATTGCCGAGTATCTTGAGATGCAGGAGGTGCCGTTCAAGCCGCGGGCGTACCAAAAAGTCGCGGAGACCATCCAGGCGCTTGCGGAGCCGGTGCACGCGCTCTTTGCGAAAGGCGGCGTGAAAGCGCTTGAGGAAATTCCCGGCGTGGGGAAAGGAATCGCAGAAAAAATAGAAGAACTGTTCAAAACAGGAAAAATTTCCGAGCTTGAGAAGCTCAAGAAGAAAACACCCGTTGATCTCGCCTCACTCACGAAAATCCAGGGAGTGGGGCCGAAGTCCATCCGCACGCTTTATCAAAAGCTCGGCGTGAAGACGGTTGCTGATCTGGAGAAAGCGGCGGTGCAAGGGAGGGTTCGCGGCTTGGAAGGGTTCGGAGTGAAAAGCGAAGAGAATATCCTGAAAGGAGTTTCGTTCGCGAAAAAATCAGCGGGGAGATTCCCGCTCGGCGATGCATTGCCGCTTGCGCGCGCGATTGAGGAACGGTTGCGTGCGCGGAAAGACGTTGTGCGCGCGGTTGCGGCGGGGTCGTTGCGGAGAAGAAAGGAAACCATAGGCGACATTGACATACTCGTGATATCCGAGCATCCCGAGGCGGTGATGGATTTTGTCGCCGGGATGCCGGAGGTGGCGCGGGTGTATGGCAAGGGCGGCACGAAAACATCGGTGCGACTTTCTTCGGGTCTCAATCTTGACGTGCGCGTGGTGCCCGAGGGATCCTACGGCGCGGCGCTTATGTATTTTACCGGCTCAAAAGACCACAACGTGGCGCTCAGGAGCTTGGCGATGAAGAAGGGGTATAAATTGAATGAATATGGATTATTCCTGCTGGACGCTGATGTGCGCGGATATGGCAAGGGCGAATATGCGCGGAAAGAAAAAAGAGCGGCAGGAACGACAGAAAGGGAGATTTATCAAAAACTCGGGATGGACTATATTGAGCCGGAACTGCGGGAAAATACGGGAGAAATTGACGCGGCTATCCACCATAAATTGCCCAATCTTATTGAATACGGCTCGCTCAAGGGGGACTTACAGGTGCAGACAAAATGGTCGGACGGGGATGCGTCAATTGAGGAGATGGCGATTGCGGCGATGCGCGCGGGCCTTTCCTATATGGCAGTGACCGACCACACGAAATATCTCACGGTGGCGATGGGGCTGAATGAAGCGCAAGTGGCGGCGCAGGGGAAAGAGATCGATTCAGTTAATAAAAAGTTACAAGTTAAAGGTTATAAGTTTCGCGTGCTCAAAGGGACGGAATGCGACATCAAGAAAGACGGCTCGCTTGACCTCGCGGACAGCACACTTGCAAAACTCGATGTGGTGGGGATATCGGTGCATTCCTATTTCAAGATGACGCGCGCGGAGCAAACCGCGCGCATCATCCGCGCGATGGAAAATCCGCACGCGGACATTCTTTTTCACCCTACCGGGCGCATCGTGGGCAGGCGCGAACCCTACGAGGTGGACATGGAGCAGATCATCAAAGCCGCGAAACGGACGGGGACCATTTTAGAGATAGATGCGCTTGAACGGCTGGACTTGAAAGACGAATATATCAAAATGGCAGTCAAGGCGGGCTTGCCTCGCCAGAGCCGGGCGGAGGCGGGCGTCAAAATGACGATTGACTCCGACGCGCACGCAACGGAACACTTTGGAGCGTTGGAGTACGGCATCGCGCAGGCGCGGCGCGGTTGGGCGAGTAAAAAGGATATTGTGAATACATTCTCGGTTCAAGAAATGTTGAAGATGTTCAAGAAGTAAGAAAAACCGCCCAGCCGCGAGGGAGGGGGTCGGGGAGGGACGGGGAATGAGTCCCTCCCCGTGGAGGAAATAGCCCCGAGTGGCTACGAGGGGCGTTTAGAAACCGACGGTTTCTAAGGAGCGAAGCGACGAGGCTGTGGCGGAGAAGAAAAATATTATCAATACGCTTCCGGTTGAAAAAACGCTGGGGATGCTGAAGAGATAACGAAGAAGATACGCGGGCAGAATGTTGCAGTAGTGCGCAACGATGTTATCAATACAAACAAAAGCTTCTCAACAATTACCGCGAATAAAGTTTAGCGTGCGTATCTATTTTCACGAACATACATTTCTCGGAGCCAGCCAGTTTGTATAGCGCTCGCAAATCTCCGGTAACGTTGATACTCCAATATCCGGCGTATTTGCCATGGAGCGGATGGTTATTGAGCACAGGATCAGATCTATCTTTCATGAACACCGAAATCCGCTCCCGAAACTTTTGTTTCTCCGCGTCGCGCAGCTTCTTATACCTCTTTTTGAAATCGCGATGGAAAGAAACAATCATTTGCTAAGGTGCATCAAGATAGCGCATGGCTTCCTCGGCAGAACGGAATTCCGGAGACAAGTTCTTGCCGGTTTTTAAATCTTTTTCCACTCGGCCTAAGATTTTTTCCAACCGTTTTGTCATGCGGGGGATGGCTGAAAAAGTTATTGAGCGAGCGCGCACGAATTCTTTGAGCGATGCATTCACCACGGTGCTAAGAGGGAGCCCAAGCTCCGCCGCCAGCATTTGCGCCTGCTTTTTCACATCTCTATCGGTTTTGATGCTAAGAACTGTTTTCATATAACCGAAGTATATACAACGGTTAGGCGATGTCAATACCCCTAAATAACTGCGCCGCCGGTACATCCTTTGCGGACGCGACCGGCGGCTTGCGAGATGAAGGGCAGTTAGCCCTTTTCGCCCCGCACGACCTGCTTCAGCTCTGCAAGCGACGCCTGCGCCGCGGCGAGCTCGTGAGCTGGCGGAGTTTCGGCGAGGCGGGCGCGGAGGTTGTCGATGGTCCGGTCGATCGCCTCCCGTCGATCCATCGTGCTGGCGGTATCAGCCATCTGAAGCCTAATCGCTTGCAGACGGTTGACCATCTCGCCGAGCTTGTCGGGCGGGAACGTTGTGCGCCTTACTGCCGTGCAGTAGACGCAGAAGGCAGAGGCGTAGGGCGTTGTTCGCCTCTTCCTCGATGAGCCCCACGAGCGAGTCGTGGGCCGGCAGGGTTTGCGCTTGGTCGGTCATGTCTTCACCTCTGCTCGGAATACACCCCGAGAGCTTCCATCAAACTACACTGTGTGGCCGTGAAGTGTCAAATTGACAATTTTTCTGGATCCCCGCCTCCCCCACTTCGCTCCGGCTTCGAGGGGCGGGGCGCGGGGATGACAAGGGCTCGGTTCTCGTGCTACGCTATAGGTATTATTATGCAACCACCGGAAAGAAAATCTTTGCGGGAGATTTCTGCGGGCATTATCGTCTACCGACGCACGGAAGAGGGCGTGAAATTTTTGTTGCTCTATCACGGGCACAGCTATTGGAATTTCGCGAAAGGGAAAATTGAATCGGAGGAAAAAAGTTTGGAAGCAGCGCTCCGCGAGACCGAGGAAGAAACCGGCATTTCTGCGCGCGACCTTCGGCTTGACCGGACATTCCAAGCGCATGAAAGATTCGTGTTCCGCAGAGGGACAAATCAGATATACAAAACGGTCATTTTCTACCTTGCGGAGGCGCGCACGGAAAAAATCGTAATTTCCACCCGCGAGCACAGCGGATACGGATGGTTTTCAATGAGCGAGGCGAAGCGTATAATCGGCAAATACCGCGACAGCCAGCGCGTGTTGAAACTGGCCCATGATTTCTTGCAGCGCGGATCGGCGCGGATAGACGGGCGGATTAACGCGGATAGGAAACATGAACACGCGGTGCGGCCGCGGCAATCACAACCGATCCTTCAGCAAAGCTCAAGACAGGCGCAACAACATGGACAAAACATTCACCCAGCGAAAGAAGGAGTACCCCACCACGGGGTTCAACGAAAAAGTGTACGCCCTCACGCGCCGCATCCCGCGTGGCAAGGTGGCAACGTACGGCGCTATCGCGGCGGCGCTCGGCCGCCCTGGCGCGGCCCGGGCGGTGG
>MHLB01000022.1:0-1527 GCA_001818895.1 Candidatus Liptonbacteria bacterium RIFCSPLOWO2_01_FULL_53_13 | reverse complement strand
GGGAATCGTTATCAAAAACGGAAAAGTGGACTTGGAACAGTTTGCATATGCGCCCGGGCGGTACTAACCACCGTTCATGCTAGAGCGGAGCTTAACGCCAGAATCAGACTTGTAAAGAACAAATTTGCCGTCTTTAAGAACAAACAAGTAGCTCCCCGTCATTTTTAAAAGTTCTCTCGCCGTTGAATGCCCCGGTGTTTTTTCAAAAGAGATCGCAAGAGTTTTTGCGCCAATGTCTCTGCCGAAGATAGCAGCGGACTCCGAAGAACCGTCACGCTCATTGAGAGGCTCGGAGATAATCGGTTGATTGGCAAAATCAGGATTATGTTTTGAGGCCGCCTCAAAAAGATCTTCCGCTGCACGCCGCACCTCTTTGATGGCCTCTACGCTGACGCCAAAAGATTCCGCCATCTCCTCAACGTCGGTTTTCGGTTCTCTTTCGCCGGCACCCTTCCTCATGGCATTTGTTTGCCCCCCGTCGCTACTTCACGAACTCCACCACTTTCTTGAACACCGCGGGTTCGTTCTGCGCGAGGTCCGCAAGGATTTTACGGTCAAGCGCGACATTCTTCTTTTTGAGCAGTGCGATGAGCTTGCTATAAGACAATCCTTCGGCGCGCACGCCGGCGTTAATACGCACATTCCAAAGCGAGCGGAACGTGCGCTTTTTCTCTTTGCGCCCGCGGAATTTCCGTGAAAGCGCGTGAAGCAAGGCCTCTTTCGCGGCGCGCTCCTTGTTTTTCCGCCCCCAACGAAACCCCTTGGTAAGCTTCAGGAGTTTTTCCCGTTTCTTATGGGCGATGGTTCCTCGTTTGACTCGTGGCATGATAGTTAGTTGAAAGTGTAAATATCAAAATGGAAAATGTAGGTGTCCCGCTAAGCGGGACTCTATAATTTTTAACTTTGATTTTTCAATTTTACATTATCTTAACAGGTCCTTCATATTATGCGAAAGATGGCGCACCTGCGTTTTCTGGCGGAGGTTTTTCGTGGATTTCCGGGTGCGGAAATGGTCAACGCCCATAGGCCGGCGGATCATCTTGCCGGTTCTCGTCACTCGGATTCTTTTGGAAACGCTTTTTCTCATTAGTATTCACGAATATACGAATCTTCCCTAATATACAAATGGAATTCCATTCGTATATTCGTATATTTGTGTGGATTTGTATATTTGTGATTACTTTACTTTTTGATGATTTGCGTAAACACTCCCTGCCCGCCGAATTTCGGCGGAGAGATAATCTTATACTCCGCGGTGATCATTTTCAAGAACTCCTGCAATTTCATGTCCGCCCACTGCTTGTTCCCCTTTTCCCTCCCGCGGAGGCGGAGAAATATTTCCACCTGATACCCTTCGGTGAGAAACTCTTCCAATTTGCGGAGCTTCACCTGCAGGTCGTTCAATGCCGCCCGCGCGCTTATCTGCACCCGTTTTATCCCGCCCACCTTCTGCGCCAACCGCTCTTTTTTCTCCTTCTTGTCCTGTTCGTAGCGGAACTTGTCATAACTCATGATGCGCGCGACGGG
>MHLB01000021.1:11190-11288 GCA_001818895.1 Candidatus Liptonbacteria bacterium RIFCSPLOWO2_01_FULL_53_13 | reverse complement strand
AATAGCCCGCCCCTAGGGTCCTTCGGACCGCGCTTGCGCGCGGGGCGCGATTTCTAACGGGGTCAAGGGATGCCCTGCACAGCCCGCTGATGGACCCC
>MHLB01000021.1:8910-11179 GCA_001818895.1 Candidatus Liptonbacteria bacterium RIFCSPLOWO2_01_FULL_53_13 | reverse complement strand
GGGGAATAAATAGTAGTATGAAAAACACACTATCGGCTCTCGTCGTTCAACGGATAGGACGCGGGATTGCGGATCCCGTAATAGAGGTTCGATTCCTCTCGAGAGCACCAAGCAAAATAATATCCGAGTTACAATTTTTAAAAAACTAGCAAGTTAAAACATAAGCGTGAGGAATCGAACGGGGATGGGGTCGGGAAACCGGGAGGTTTCCCGTGACGGAGCTCACGAACCGATGGGTTCGTGGGAGCGAGTAAAACGAGCGACGTTCGCTTCCTCACGAGGGCACAAAACGAAATTTCCAATTTGCAATTTACAATCTTCAAACAAACTAATAAGGTAAGCGCGCTACCATGAAAATTCTCATTTACCTCGGCGTTATTATCCTCCTCGTGGCGGAAGCGTTGAGCATTATGGCATATATGTCGCTTCCGAGTAACACCTTTATCGCTCCCATTCCTTCGGCGCCAAGCAAGTCCACCTCCACGCCAGCTTCCCAAAACGCCCCGTCGCGCACGGCTCCGCTTCCGCGCACTGTCGAACCCGCAAAGCCGGAACCCGGACAAGCATTGCCCTCTATCAAGGGACCGACGGAGAACCCGCCGAATTATTAGCAGGGTGTAGCCAGTAGGGTTTAGGGTGTAGCAAAAAATTGACTTGCCCCGTAAAAAGCTACTACAATAGCCAGTGTTGCGGGTATAGTACAGCGGTAGTACGGTACCTTGCCAAGGTACAGATACGGGTCCGACTCCCGTTACCCGCTCAAAATTGCTATAACTTTGCAATTTTGAGCGAGGGTCCCAGCTTTGCTGGGCGGCCCGCTCTCATATATGTATTACGTTTATATCCTGCAAAGTTTACTGGACGGAAGAACATATGTCGGATACACGACTAATCTTTATGGACGCTTGAAATACCATAACGCAGGTCGGGTTCCCTCAACTAAATATCGTAAGCCCCTGAAGCTATTGTTTTCTGAAAAATTCTCAACGTCGCTTGAGGCAAAAAGGCGGGAATCTTACTGGAAAAGCGGAGGTGGGAGAAGAAAACTTAAAAAGCTCTTTGTAAAACGATAGTTATTCCCGTTTTCCGCCCCATAAACCCTGTGCAAAACGGGCATTTGCATACCCTTGCGGGCAAGAGTAAAATCTATGCATAATTAACAATTGCGGAAATCCCTTGTCGAAGGGGAAATCCCGATAAAAAATCAAAAATATGAATACGAAAAAACATTTCTTCGGGTTCGCGGTCGTAACGGGCGCAATAGTATTTGCCTCGTTGGTCGTATTGGGAAATTTAGCGCCAGCGGAGCTTATAACACAAAAATCGTTTGCGGCAGGCGCTCCGGAAATAACTCTCCAAAGCATCGGCGTGAGCGGCTACACGGTAACGGCGAGGGTTTATGTGAGCAATCCCGGAGATGATACGGTGTGCGACCTCCATATGTATCCAGCTAATACCGGATATAAAATCGGATATGACGCAACCGTGTGCCAGAGTGGAGGGTGGGGTCTCTTGGATCTCTTCTTTGGCTGTAAAACAAAAAGTTACTGCGGTCAAACATTAAATTTAAGCCACACATACGACTCTAGCCCCGGAACTTACAACTTAACCATCAAGAGCACGGGGTTTATGAAGGGAGGGGGTTCTCAGTGGGATTCAAACGGCATTTATTATACTGCGAATGTTCCCGATGGAACGGCTCCGGGGAGCGGTGGTTCGGCTTGCACCAGAACTCCCAATCCTCTCACCTGTGCAGGCGACAATAACTGCGATGATGACAGGCTTTTGGGACCTCCGTTTGGTCCTGACCGTGATGATTCTAACGCATGCGACGAAACGGAGGATTGGAATTCAATTTGCACGGTAAAGTCCTCATGCGGTACCGGGCTCAAGACCGCCGCGAACTGCCCCTCGCAATGCGCGTCAAATAGTTTGGAAGTCGGCGCGCAAAGCACGGGCGGTGGTGGCGGAGGTGGTGGTGGAACTGGTAGCACCGGTTTCGCTGGCAGTACGGGGGGCACCGGTGGCACAGGAAGTGGCGGCGGCGCGGCAACTACTGCAGAACCCCAAGTGAGCAACCCAAGATGCTTTGAGTGCGTGGGGTGGGGTGCGTGCACTAATGGCGTCTCGTCAAACAGCTGCTATCCAAAAAGTTCGTGTCCCGAAGAGCAGTATACGGTGTTGACCAGGTCGTGCGGGGTTGCCGCGCAGGCCGCGCCACAGGCGGCGGCTGCGCCTCCCGTGGCTAGCGTAGCGCCTCCCGTGGCTA
>MHLB01000021.1:8132-8864 GCA_001818895.1 Candidatus Liptonbacteria bacterium RIFCSPLOWO2_01_FULL_53_13 | reverse complement strand
GCCACGCCCTCCGTAATCACCGCTATCCCCACGATCGCCTCATTCACCGCGAACGGACAAAGCGGTACGGTTGCCGTGCCTAACGGCACCGCAGTCACCGTTGACTGGAGCGCTACCAATGCAACCCGTTGTTCAGCCGCAGCCGGTTCAAGCGGTTGGCGGGGAAACAGCGGAGTAAGCGGACCTTTCTCCGCGGGAGTCCTCGCGCCGGGCACGTATGTATATGTGCTCCAATGCCACGGCGAGGGCGGCTCGTCCTTGGCAAAGAGCGTTACGGTAACCGTACAAGCAATGGCGGCGGCGATGGGACGCGCTCCCGGCGAACTTTGGCCCGAATATGCGGGCGCACCAGCTCCTGGCGAGATGTGGCCCGAATATGCGGGCACACAGGCTTCTCAGCCACTCACAGTTCAAACGCCTGCGCCCACGGTGAATATCAAAGCAAACGGGAATGATGGTCCGATTTCGGTGAAATACAACGGTTCCGCGCGGCTCTCGTGGACCTCAAAGAATACGACTGACTGCACGGTAACGCCGGGCGACTGGACGGCGCTTTCGCGCACCTCGCAGGCAACGGGCGCGCTCACCGCAAGCACGGATTACACAATTACCTGCGACGGGGCGGGCGGTACAGCGACGGATATGGTGCGAGTGAACGTCCTGCGGGCAGACCCGCCTTCGGTTGTTGGATTCAAAGCAGACGGCAAGGCAAGCTCCGCAGTAACAGTGAAA
>MHLB01000021.1:1066-8115 GCA_001818895.1 Candidatus Liptonbacteria bacterium RIFCSPLOWO2_01_FULL_53_13 | reverse complement strand
AATTGTATGGAAATCTTCGCTCGCCAATTCCTGTGCGGTGACCGCTCTGCCGGACGGAGGCACGGCGGGCGCGACCGTTGCTGTTGAATCCGATGAGCAGGGAGTGTATCGCTACTCGGTGGATAATGCGCGCGTGCCGCTCACGGTCACCGTAGGGTGCACGGGCCCCGGAGGAGCATCCGCTCCGAAAGTGACGCGCATCGTCCCGCAGGCCCCGACCTTAACCGTAACGGCTCCGGCGAAAAACGAACGGTGGAATTTTGACAGGGAATACAAGCTTGGCTGGCGCTCAAGCGGGCTTGACCTGAATGTGGTCTCTCTCTACCTTGTGCATCCGGAAGCGAATTTCTCCTGCCTTTTGGCGAAAGACGTTCCCGCGACCCCCGCATCAAAAGCATACGTGTTTGCAAAGAACGGCGCGTGCCTGAATGACGCGGCGCTCACGGTCACTGCCCGCGAAGGATACCGCGTGAAGATCTACGGGAGCGCGAACGGTGCGGCGAGCGACACCGCATATGACGTACAAGATGCGAGCGATTTCTCCTTTGGCCTTTCTCTCGCGCCCGATCTCGCCACGAAGCTTCAGGTGAGCGCGGATGCTTCACGCACGGTTCCCTCGGTCATCGTCCCGGGAAGCGCTCAGCCGCTTATGAACGTGAAACTCCAGAATCGGAGCGCGAGCAAGAGCATCGTGGTAAAAGAACTCTCGTTCACGGATACGATAAGCGCGGGAAAGCCGAGCTTGATGGCGTTTAGCGCGATGCGCCTTGATGATATCGGAGCGGGCACGTCCTTCCCGATAGCCGATTTCACGGAACCGGCCTCTTCCGGCCCGGTACGCGTACGCATTTCCATCCCCGGAGGCCTCGTGATTCCCGCAAATAGCGTAAAAATATTCACGCTCTTTGGAGAAGTAAATTCCGAGAAGCTTGGCCGAATGGACGGCTCCTCGCACCGGTGGAATCTTGCGGCGAAAGACATCGTGGCGACGAACGACAACGAGCAATCGATTAAGATTGACGGAACGGTATTCGGTCCGTTCCAGAAACTCTCGTCCACCGGTTCCGTGCTCACGCTCGGCATCCCCGCGGGGAAGCTCTCGCCCGCATCTCTTCTGCCGGGGAAAAGGAACGTGCGGATTTTCAGTGTTTCGCTCGCGAACGATAATCTTCAGCCCGTTGCGGTCACCCGCATAGATATCACGGGTGCAGTCGGCAATAACCGGGGAAGCGCGTCTTCTTTCGCGAATCTCAAACTGAGGGTCGGCACCGCGCAGGTGGGAGTATTGTCCGGCGCGCTCGCAACCGACGGAGCGACAGCTCTCGCATCTTTCGTGCTCGCAAAACCGCTCGCGATTCCGCAGGGTAAGTCTAAGATTCTTGACCTCTATGCGGATGTGCTTGGCGCCGCAAAAGATGCGCCTGGCACCGTCCCGCAGGGCGCGGTATATGTGTGGAACGTCGCAAGCGGGAATGTGACGCTAAGTACCGCGAACGCAAGCGTGAGCGGAAGCGCGGGAGGCAGCGCCATTACGATTGGCACGGTAGGACAGTAGGGTTCGGTCCTATCCTGGATAAATGGAAAAACGCCCTCCGGTATTAACCGACGGGCGTTTTTCCCATATACTCCCTCCACGATTTTATCTGCAGTTTTTCCAACGGATACGCCGTGAGCGCGTCCACGAACGCGCGGGCGAGCTGAAGGTCGGTAAAGAGAGGCGTATGGTTGTCCGCGCTTGCCCTGCGGATGAGATATCCATCGCTCACGCGCTTGCGGATGTCCTGTTCCGGCTCTCTTGTCTCGTCGCTTACATTCACCACAAATCCCACCTCTTTGTCGCGGATGAGGCCCACCACGTCCGGCTTTTTACGCTGATATTCTTTATGCACAAGCTCCGCCCCGATGCCATGCCCGCGCAAGAATGCGCAAGTCGCTTCCGTGGCATAGATAACGAACTCCGCGCCGGCAAGTTTCTGCGCCGATTCCAAAAACCGTTCTTTGTTCAAGGCGCCTCCGAGCGAAAGCAATACCGCTTTTTTCTCACCGTGCGCGCTCATGGTGCTTGCGATAACCGATGCGCGGAGCGCTTCCCCCAGGTCGGCGCCGAAACACGCCACTTCTCCGGTGGATGACATTTCCACGCGGAGCACGGGGTCCGCTCCCTCCAGGCGGGAGAATGAAAATTGCGGCGATTTGACGGCGACATAATTCAGATAAGGGATCTCTACCGGCGTACATTTATGATAAAAAGATGCACAAATCTTTTCCGCGAAATTGACGCCGGTAACTTTGCTTATGAACGGGAAGGTGCGCGATGCGCGGAGATTCATTTCAATCACGTACGCGCGGTTTTCTTTGACCAAGAATTGGATATTCAGCGGTCCGGTCACCATAAGCGCTTTTGCAAGGGTACGCATGATGTGGAGCATCTGATGCTCGGTTGCCATATACACTTTCTGGGGCGGATGGACGATGGTGGCGTCTCCGGAGTGCACGCCGGCATTTTCAATGTGATCGGAAACGGCGTATACCTTTACGCTTCCCCTCTCCGCCACCGCGTCAAGCTCAATTTCCTTCGCCCCTACCATAAATTTTGAAATGGTGACCGGATGTTCGCGGTTCACGAATGCGGCTTTGCGCACATATGCCTCAAGCTCTCTCGCATTCACGCAGACGCTCATCGCGCTTCCGGAGAGCACATAAGAGGGGCGGACGAGCACGGGGTACCCGACGCTCTCCGCGAATTTTTCCGCTTCCGCAAGCGTGTCCGTGCTCCCCCATGCAGGCTGGGGAATGCCGAGCGAATCGCACAGCGCGGAAAATTTGTTCCTGTCCTCCGCCCGGTCAATGTCTTTCGGGCGCGTGCCAAGCACGGGAATTTTGTAGCGGTCCAGTTTTTCCGCCAAGTTGTTCGGGCGCTGGCCTCCCACCGATATCACCACTCCTCCGGATCGTTCAAAATCATGGATATCAAGAACGGTCTCAAGGCATACATCCTCAAAATACAGGCGGTCCGACATGTCGTAATCGGTGGAAACCGTTTCCGGGTTGCAGTTCACGATGACGGACTTCTTCCCGTATTTTTTGAGCGCGCGCGCGGTATGCACGCATGACCAGTCAAACTCCACCGAGGAACCGATGTGGTACGGTCCGGAGCCGAGCACCATGACGCTTTTTCCCCCGAGCGGTTTCACGTCGTGGTGCGAGCCGTTATAGGTAAGATAGAGATAATTCGTCTGCGCCGGCGCTTCGCCTGCGCGCGTGTCGATCTGGAACACCGAGGGGAACACGCCGAGCGATGTGCGAAATTTTCTTATCTCTTCTTCGCTTTTCCCCGTGACAACGCCGATGCGCTTGTCGGAAAATCCAAGTTGTTTAAGCGCCACTATCTTTTCGCGCGAAAGCGCGGGGTCGCGCGCGAGCGCCTGTTCGGAGCGTACGATGTGCCGAATGCGATAGAGAAACCACGGGTCAATGCCGGTATGCGCCCGTATCTCCCGCACGCTCATGCCGTTCCGCAAAGCCGCGGCAATCGCATAGAGCCGCTTCGGGGTGGGCACCATCAAGAAGTGCTTCACCTCTCTTTTGCCCGCGAACCCGTTTTCGGTCACGCCCTGCACGTCTCCCGAAAGCATGCGTACGGCTTTCTGGAGCGCCTCTTCAAACGTTCTCCCGATGCCCATCACTTCGCCGACCGATTTCATCGCGCTCCCAATGCGTTCCTCCGCTCCCCTGAATTTTTCCAAATCCCAGCGCGGGATCTTGACCGCCACATAATCAAGCGCGGGTTCAAAGAAGCTCCCCGTCGTCTTTGTAACTTGGTTCGGCACGTCCGCAAGCAATTTTCCCAGTCCCAGTTTCGCCGCCACATACGCAAGCGGGTATCCGGTCGCTTTGGAAGCGAGCGCGGACGAACGGGAAAGCCGCGCGTTCACTTCTATCACGTAATATTCAAGGGTTTTCGTGCGCGGGTTCGGATGCAAGGCGTATTGCACGTTGCATTCTCCGATGATGCCCAGGCTTCGGACGATAGTGAGAGAAACCTTGCGCAGGGCATGATACTCCTCGTTCGTAAGCGTCTGGCTCGGCGCCACGACGATGGATTCCCCGGTATGAATGCCCAGCGGGTCCATATTCTCCATGTTGCATACGGTCACGCAGTTGTCCGCGCGGTCCCGCACCACTTCATACTCTATTTCCTTATAATGCTTCAGGTATTTTTCAACGAGAATCTGCGGGGAAACGGAGAGCGCGGCATCGGCAATCCTGCCGAGTTCGGCATCGTTTTCCGCGACGCCTGACTTTTGCCCGCCCAAGACATACGCCGCGCGTACCATGACCGGATAGCCGATGTGCGCGGCGATCTTTCTTGCCTGCGCTACGCTTGTCGCCGCGCCGCTTGGCGGCACCGGAATATGCAATGCTTTGAGATGCGCCGCGAATTGTTCGCGGTCCTCGGTAAGCATGATCGCCCTTACCGGGGTTCCCAGCACCCGCACGCCGTACTTCTTGAAAATTCCTCTCTTCTCAAGAACTACGCCGCAATTGAGCGCCGTCTGCCCGCCGAACGAGAGAAGCACGCCGTCCGGTTTTTCTTTCGCGATGATCTTTTCCACAAAATAATCATCCACCGGTAGAAAATATATTTCGTCCGCCAGAAGCGGGGATGTCTGAATGGTCGCGATGTTCGGATTTACGAGCACCGTGCGCACGCCCTCTTCCTTGAGCGCTTTCATCGCCTGAGATCCCGAATAATCGAATTCCCCCGCCTCGCCTATTTTGAGCGCGCCGGATCCGAGCACGAGCACCTTTCTTGGTTTTTTCAAGGGTCTTTTCATCGCGGTTTTTTCTTCCCCGCGCGCGCGAGAAAATAATCAAAGACCCATTCGGTATCCAGTGGACCCGGGGCGGATTCCGGATGGAATTGTACCGACATCCACGGACGCGTGCGGTGTATGATGCCCTCGTTCGTACCGTCGTTCGCATTTTTAAACCATTCTCTGAACCCGCGGGGGGCTTTTGTTATCGCAAAACCGTGGTTTTGCGTGGTAAGAAAGCATTTTTCGGTGCCCTCCATTTTTACGGGGTGATTCTGCCCGCGATGGCCGAATTTGAGCTTATAGGTATCTCCCCCCGCCGCGAGAGCAAGAAGCTGGTTCCCCAGGCAGATCCCCAAAATGGGAATCTTTTTGCGCATCGCTTTCTCTATGACCGCCACGGTTTCCCGGCACATCTTCGGGTCGCCGGGGCCGTTTGAGACCACAAGATAATCGCACGGAATTTTCTCTTTGAAGATGTCGCAATCCCACGGCACGGTCGTGACGCGGAATCCGCGCGCGAGGAGCTCGCGCTCTATGTTCCTCTTCGCGCCGCAATCGATAAGAACGCACGTGCGCTCCCCCTTGCCTTTGGAAATTATCTTCTTGGTAGAAACTTTTGCAACAAGATTTTCTTTGTTCGGATCCCTGAGCGCTATTCCGTTTTTGCCGACGATAACTTTGCCCAGCATCGTTCCCTGCGTCCTAATCTTCTGCGCAAGCGCTCGCGTATCTTTGATCTCAAGCCCCGGGACGCCTTCCGCTTTGAGCCAAGAGGAAAGCGATTGCGTGCTTGCGTAATGGGAGGGGGTCGGATTATAAGAAGAAACAATGAGCGCCGAGGCGTGAATGCGCCCCGATTCCCATTTGGTTTTTTCCGGCACGCCGTAGTTTCCGACGAGAGGATACGTGAGCACGAGAATTTGCCCGGCGTACGATGGGTCCGTCAAACTTTCCGGATAGCCCGTCATGCCGGTCGTGAACACCACCTCTCCCGCGACGGAGGTCGGCGCGCCGAAACTCACGCCCTCATATTCGGTGCCATCATACGCTACAAGCTTGCCATGCATGCCAATGGTCTTCTCTTTCTGTGATTAGTAGGAAACTTCGCCACGTATAGTAGCACACCGATTCCGCTCCCTACAACAAGCAGACCTCGTTGGAAATCCGCCTCGCCAAGGCCATGTCAGAGGCAGGCAGGCGCGGCGGCATCCCGCTAAGCGGGATTATCTCTCATTGGGCGGGGTCCACCCCCACACCAAACGAGGAGTAAAACGTCCGATATGCACTCCTCGTTTGGTGTGGGGGTGGACGACGGGCGATAAAGGGGGTATGATAAAGCATAGCTTGTCCCGAAAGGACAGGTTTTGTCTTACTGCGACAGGTTTCGTTCTACTGCGGTATAATAAGCAAGGGTCGTAACCAGAACCCCTCTCTATCGTTACCTATGTTAGATGGCGAAAAACGCATAATTCAAGACGCCGTCAAGGGTGAGGCCTCGGCGTTCGGTCTCCTTTATGACCATTACCAACCGCAAATTTACCGGTTCGTGGTCATCAAAGTAGGTCGGCGTGAGGACGCCGAGGATCTCACCCATCACGTGTTCCTTTCCGCCTGGAAAAACATCGGCTCGTACGAGGAGGTCGGGCATCCTTTCTCAAGTTGGCTTTACCAGATCGCCCGCAACCTCGTTATCGACCACTATCGCGCAAAACGGCAGGAGGTGGGACTCCAAGAAGCCGAGGAGGCGAACCTCTTGGGACATGCGCCTTCGAGCGAAGCCGATATGGAACAATCGCTCGCGATGGAAAAAGTAGCGCGGGCAATCCGCTTACTTTCCCCTCTCCACCAGGATGTGGTCATCATGAGATTCGTGGAAGAACTTACCGTAAAAGAAGTCGGTACCACACTTAAAAAAAGCGAAGGTGCGGTCAAGGTTCTCCAACACCGCGCAATCCAAAAATTGAAAGAATTATTACTGTCATAATCCCATGGAACAGCTTGAACGCTTATTGCAACAATTGAGACAGATCATGCCTGACGACGGGTACGCGCGCCGGAGCCGCATGCAGATCATCGGGTTCCCCGTGGAGCGGCGCACGCGCCTCACGCCGTGGTCTTTTGTGATGCATAATTTGCAGATCGGAAGCGCGATCGCGCTTGTCGCCCTTCTTCTTATCGTCGGATTCGGAGGATTCTCCGGATGGAAGCTTCTCTCCCCTTTCCGTATTG
>MHLB01000021.1:0-962 GCA_001818895.1 Candidatus Liptonbacteria bacterium RIFCSPLOWO2_01_FULL_53_13 | reverse complement strand
AGAGTCCGCAGGCGGCACAGAGGACAAAACCCCGAAACCGCTTACTATCGACGAAGCGCTTGATATTCTTTCCCAATAAGAGATGAAGTTCCGAATATACCATGTATCCCTTGCGGTTTTCACGCTTTTTTTTGGCGCATGGTTTCTGGCGCTGCCCCGGCCCTCTTTCGCCGCTTCCGTAAGCGAATGTCCCGTGGACAGCCAAATCCAGGCAATCCTTTCGGCGCAGAACAACAAAGAGTTGGACGAGCTTGAAGCAATCCGCACAGAACTTATCGCACGGAAAGACGCTTTGCGCGTGCTCGCGAAATGCCTTACCGACGATGTACGGAGGACCCGCGAGGAAGTGCAGAAACTTTCTCTTTCCGACGAACGGGACAAGCGCGTGCAAGGCAGGATTCTTGAGAATCTCGACAATGTGCTCCGTGAGCAAAATCTTGACGAAGCGCGCATCAATGAGCTTGGGCTTCGCGGCACGAGAGACGCCGCGCGGGCGCTCAAGGACTGGCGGGCGCGTGTGTACGGGCAAGTGAAGGGGCAGGCGGACGGCTTCGCGCTTTGGCTTAAAAGCCGGACGCTTATCGGGACGGCGGAAAACCGGCTTCATAATATTACCGGTACGCTTCGTTCGCTTGATATGATCGATAAAGAAGAGATCTCGCGCCAACTGGATTCGGCGGATCATAACCTTCGTGAAGCGCGCGAGAGACACGATGCCGCAGGGGCGCTTCTCGAACAGTCCGCGGATTCGGGAGAAATTTCGCTTGCCATCAAGTCGGCGCTTGATGCGCTTGCGAAGAGCTACGAAAACTTCTTCACCATAAGCGATGAGGTAAAAAAGGTGGTTCCGCTATAAGAAGTAAGTGGTAAATAGTAAGGCACTAGACCAGATATTTCCCTAGATTCTAGCATACCGACGCAACACATGTCCAAGCTCCCTTCTCAATTCATCCGGTTCTTTC
>MHLB01000020.1:4803-5151 GCA_001818895.1 Candidatus Liptonbacteria bacterium RIFCSPLOWO2_01_FULL_53_13 | reverse complement strand
TCAAGATTGACCCGTATGTGAACGTGGACGCGGGGACGATGAATCCGACGGAACACGGCGAAGTGTTCGTACTGGACGATGGGATGGAATGCGACCAGGATATGGGGAATTACGAGCGCTTTCTGGGCGCCAACCTCTCCCGCTCCAACTATATGACGACGGGGAGCATCTATCAGACGGTTATTGCGCGCGAGCGCAACCTCGGGTACGGAGGGAAGTGCGTGGAGGTGGTTCCGCACATTCCGCTTGAAGTGATTCGGAGGGTTGATGTGGCGATAAAAGACAATCATGCGGAAATAGGCATCGTAGAAGTGGGCGGCACGGTGGGCGAATATCAGAACATTCTTT
>MHLB01000020.1:4130-4776 GCA_001818895.1 Candidatus Liptonbacteria bacterium RIFCSPLOWO2_01_FULL_53_13 | reverse complement strand
TCAAGCGTCCCAATGATGTCGCGTTGGTCTTGGTGAGCTATCTGCCGATTCGTAACGACGAGAACGAACCGAAAACCAAGCCGACCCAATACGCGGTGCGCAGCTTGAACTCCGCAGGCCTTCAGCCCGACATCGTGCTGGCGCGCGCAAAAAGCGCGATTGACGCAAAGCGCAAAGAAACCATTTCTGTGAATTGCAGTATCGCCGTTGACGATATTATTTCCGCCCCGGACGTGGAAAGTATTTACGAAGTCCCCGTTAATTTTGAACACGGCAATTTAAGCACGCGTATCTTGCGGAAACTTGGGTTGCGTCCGCGCGGGAGGGACCTAAAGGATTGGAAGCGGCTGGTTGGAAGAATTCACAAATCCACAGAGCAGGTGCGCATCGGCATCGTGGGGAAATATTTTGGAAGCGGCTCCTATATTCTTGCCGATTCGTATATCTCCGTTATTGAAGCGGTAAAACATGCCGCGGCGGAGGTCGGGCGGAAGCCGGTGATTGAATGGATTGACGCGGAGAGTTTTGAAAAAGATAAAGATACGCTTGTTTCGCTTGCGGGGTATCACGGCGTCATTATCCCCGGAGGGTTCGGCTCTCGCGGGGTAGAGGGGAAAATCCTCGCCATCAACTACCTGCGCGAGCA
>MHLB01000020.1:3383-4028 GCA_001818895.1 Candidatus Liptonbacteria bacterium RIFCSPLOWO2_01_FULL_53_13 | reverse complement strand
AAACATGCGCGAGAAAAACTATGGTGCCACGATGCGGCTCGGCGCGTACCCCGCCACGCTCAAGAGGGCGACCATCGCCCGCCGCGCGTACGGCAAGCCGGAAATTTCGGAGCGCCACCGGCACCGGTTTGAAATCAATCCGGAATATATTGAACGGCTGGAGGCGAAAGGCATGGTATTTTCGGGGAGCTCGCCCGACCGGCGCCTTATGGAAATTATGGAACTGCCGCAATCCGCACACCCGTTTTTCCTCGGTACGCAATTCCACCCCGAACTCAAATCCCGCCCGTTGCATCCGCACCCGCTCTTCGTGGAGTTTTTGCGGGCTTCATCGAAACGGCGCGTTTAGCGAAAGGGATCTCTCGCCATGCTTATTCTGCTCTATGGTCCCGATAGTTATCGCCGCGAGGCGGAGAAGAAAAGATACCTTCTCGGCTTCGCGCAGAAATACCCCGTTGCAAGCCGGGGCCGGTTTGATCTTGCCGAGGGAGAGGAGGACGCATTCTTGGAATTTGCGGCGAGCCAGTCGCTTTTTGCGCAGAAAAAACTCGTCGTGCTTGAGGGAGTGAACGCGGATATCCCCAAGCGCACGCTTACGGTCATCCGCGAGGCGCCCGCGCGAGAAGACATTGTTTTGCTTGTTTC
>MHLB01000020.1:3240-3350 GCA_001818895.1 Candidatus Liptonbacteria bacterium RIFCSPLOWO2_01_FULL_53_13 | reverse complement strand
GCTTGCGAAAAAACATGCCGGCGCGGACAAGAAGAATTTCATCGTCGAAGAATTCGCGCATCTTGAAGGGCGGGGATGGATTGCGTTCATAAAAGCGCAGGCGAAGAAAG
>MHLB01000020.1:1627-3161 GCA_001818895.1 Candidatus Liptonbacteria bacterium RIFCSPLOWO2_01_FULL_53_13 | reverse complement strand
GTTCGCGCAAAGAAATTGAACCGCTTGACGCGGCAGAGACGCCGAACTTTTTCGGGCTTCTCGGAGGGCTCAAAAGCCAGCGCCTTGCGGAACGGCTTACCGCGCTTGAGCGGATATTTGCGAGCCGCGAGCCGGCGGTAAAATTTTTTAATGTACTCGCATACGGCGGCCCCGAATACCTTAGGCGATTCGCGGAGTACGACGTGATGATAAAATCGGGAAAGTTGGAATACGACGAAGCGCTGTTGGACAGCGTACTATGACGATGACCATGACAATGACAGAGGTGCGCGACGATGGATAACCATGACAGACGCAGACGATAATTTCGGGTTCAGATTCAGAGAGTGGGATATCTACAAGGACGCGAGAAGCTTCAGGAGCGAGATTGGCACACTACTGAAAACATTTCCGGCAGAAGAGAAATATGCGCTCGTTGATCAAACGAAACGCGCGCTTAATTCTATTGTGTTAAATATCGCTGAGGGTGCGAACAAAAGCACCGACAAAGATACAAGACTATATATCAATCGCGCCCATTGCTCTCTTGACGAAGTGATTTCCTGCTTAGACTGCGCCCTTGACGATGGATATATAACGAAAAAGCACCACGATGTGATGCTTGAATACGCAGGAAGTTTGGCAAGGCGACTTAGGAGATTTACGGGCCACCTTTCCTCTCCAACGCCCTAGTCATCGTCATGGTTATTGTCATTGTAGAAGTCGCGCTAAGCGCGACTTTATCCTCGCCGCCCGATTCTTTTTTATCACCCCCGCTTTCGCGGTCTTGTCCGCGCGGGCATAAACCTGCGCGAGATACGCCTTCGCCTCATCCATTTTTTTCGCGGCAACGAGCTTTTTATATTCTTTCACGGCGCGCGAAAGGTCGCGCTTCTTTTCTTCGTTGCGCGTTTTCCGGCGGGCATTCTGCCGGTTGGCTTTCTTCGCTGATTGGGTGATGGGCATGGGGATGGCTAATGGCTAATGGCTAATGGCTAATGGCTAATGGCTGAAAGAGTATAGCGGAAGGAGAGAAAAATGTCTAGCTGTTGTGAGATTTTGCGAAGCGAGACGAATTTTTATGCAAGGAGAACAAAAAAGAGCTTGAGCGCAGCGACGGTCGCTGCGCTCAACGGGTTGGCGGTGCGGGCTAGCGGGAAGCCACGCGCGCCGCAGGCCGAACGGCCGTCAGCTTGCCTTCCGCCTCAGCCAGCACGCAGACAGAGCACTTCTGTGGATGGATGGTGGCCATACGACCGTGCAACAACAGCCTGAATCGCGCGAGGTCCGAGTAGCGCACGAACCCGATGGTCACGACATTGTGCCCATGCGGGCACGCGCACCAATAGTTATGGGGCATATGCCCTCCTCTCTTCCGATACCCTACTGTTTAGCAACGCGTCTGTCAATATTTTTTAAACGGCAACGAATACGAAGGGCCTGGATTAACGAACCCAGGCCCCCACGCGAAACGCGAAAACGGCGAGGGTTATTCCCGAACTCCCTCGAAGCGGTACGGCCCTACGCCTCCTTC
>MHLB01000020.1:0-1601 GCA_001818895.1 Candidatus Liptonbacteria bacterium RIFCSPLOWO2_01_FULL_53_13 | reverse complement strand
GCGCGAGGTTGGTCGCCCGGCTCTGGACGCGGTCCATGCAAAGGCACGCCACCATGGCTACCGCCGCGCAGAGTATCGCAGGGATAGCCGCGGCGACGAGGAACAGCGCCGCGAGGATACTGCGGAGTGAGGGGAGATGCGATCCGACGGGCCCCTCGCGCGCAAGCAGCTCGTAGCTGACATACGCGGCGACGAGCCACAACGTGGCGCATATCGCGAGCTCGATTCGGGACGTTGCCGCGAACGGGAAAGCGATACACGCGGACAAGGCCCCAGTTCCAGCCCCTGCGAACAGGGCCGCCAGCGCGAGGAACAAGCCAACCCGCGCCCACGCGCCGAACTTCTGCCGCTTCGTCATAACTCTCTCCTTGAGGCCGCTTGCCCCAGTAGGATTGCCGGAAACTCTTGCCCGCCAATCGGGCACGTCAAGATACTGCCCCCAGTGAACTCCTTTTGAGGTGAGCAGTCAAATCCTGTATACTAGCTGTATGGTCTACAGCGTTTCTGGGATAATCGCAGAAAAAACAGAGCATTTTGCCGTAGTTGAGGTAAGCGGGCTCGGACTCAAAGTTGCTATGTCGGAGCGGGCGCTTGCGAAACTCCCGCCCAAAGGAGAGAAGTGCAAGTTGTTCACCCATCTCCACGTGCGCGAGGACGCGCTTGACCTCTACGGGTTTGAGAGCGAGGACATGCTCCGGTTTTTTGAGATGCTCATTTCCGTGTCGGGCGTGGGGCCGAAATCCGCGCTTTCCGTGCTTGACGTGGCGGAGCTCGGCGCGATTTTGGCGGCGGTAAAAGAAGGGCGCCCCGACCTCTTGACGCGCGCCTCCGGCGTGGGGAGGAAAACCGCCGAGCGCATCGTGCTTGAACTGCGGAGCAAAGTGGAAGCGAAAGAGTCCGCGGAAATTGTGGGGAATATGGAATCAAATGTTGACCTTGAAGAAACGCTTGTGAACTTAGGCTACCGGCGCGATCAGGCGAAGCTCGCGCTTGAGCGCGTGGACAAGAACATTACGAAGATAGAAGAGCGCCTCCGTGCGGCGCTTGCGATGCTGGGAAGGAAGCGGTGAGCATTGATGCTAATCTACGAATCTCTATGCGAATCTACCAATTGCGAATAATGCGCACCCCACTGCCACCTCCCCTCTTAAGAGGGGAGGGCCGGGGAGGGTGATTAGCATCAATCGTTATGCGCATGCTTCTTCAACCGATAAAAAATTTGGCGAGAATTATTGCCTCTGCTACGGGGCTTTTGTCCGCATACCACTACGCACTTTCTTTTTTCGGCGCGCTTTGGTACGGGTTTCCGTCGCGCAGAATGACAGTCATCGGCGTGACGGGCACGAAAGGGAAGACCACGACCTGTAATCTTATCGCGCACATTTTGAACAGCGCGGGGGTCAAAACCGGCATGGCGACCACGGTGAACTTCCGCATCGGCGTACAGACATGGACGAACGATACGAAACAGACGATGCTCGGCAGATTTGCGCTCCAAAAGTTCCTGCGCGAGATGGCGGACGCGGGATGCACGCATGCGGTCGTGGAAACCTCCTCGGAAGGGATTCTTCAGCACCGCCACCGTTTTATTGATTATCGCG
>MHLB01000019.1:2028-9840 GCA_001818895.1 Candidatus Liptonbacteria bacterium RIFCSPLOWO2_01_FULL_53_13 | reverse complement strand
GTTGTTTCGAATTCGTTCGCACAACGACCGCTCCCGTGTTCGTGCCGGGTATTATTGATATAAATTTTATTATCCGAAGTGTTTCCGTTGCATTGGCATTTTCTGTGCCAAAAATTCACCGGATTCCGGAATTGCGATATTTCAAAATTTCTCGTGTTCGGACACTTTCTGGGTAATGGAATGTTCCATTTTCTGTACACGGCCAATTCATTCGGATTGATCCTGAATGCTTTGGTACATTTATGTCCTTGAGCTGATTTTTTATCCATATCCCACGACTGACAGAGAATAATCTCGGAAAGAATGGTGTCGTCAACTTCCGCAATGGTATCGGGCAGATCCTTCCAGCTCTTTGACGGGGTGTAGCTTTTTTCTTCGACGTCATTCCACGAATATCCCATATCTGCGGCTTGTTCTTGGCTGATGGGAATGTATTCTTGGGCCAAAGTTTCGTTATAGCTATGAGGGCTTATTTCTGCGGGGAAAAGCTCGCCATATACGTAGGTTCTCTTTTTCTTGTCGGCATACGATTTTTCCGACATTTGAGCGATGATCTTAGTTCGAAGCTCTTTATAGGTTTTTTCATCGTACTGCTTATTCAAGATACAATGCTCCTTCTTACGAACCGATATACATCCAAACGAATTGCTCACATGGTCGCAATCAACAAGGTAATCAGAACTTATGTTATTCTCGCCGTTTATGCTGAAAAAACACCGTGACGAAAAATCAATATTATTGCACTCATACGCAAGTTCTCCTGCATGCACGCCGAATACGTCCATAGCGTCTTTTTGACCCTTACCCCCGCGAACGGCGTACTTCTCGTTCTCGCCGTCGTGAATGTAATAAGAATTATGAACGTTTTTGGAATTATAGATGAATTCCCCCGACACATTGCTATTGCGTTCTCCCGTCATGAACTTATGGAGTGCCTTTTCCTGAACTGATTTTCTGAAATCGTACATGGCTTTCTCGGTAGCAGAAAATGAGCTGAATGTTTCGCGTTTTATTTTTTCAAATTCTTCTTTGGATACCTGCTTATTGAAAACGTGATAGCTTTTGTTGCGAAGATTAAAGCTGAACAGACAATTTTGGCAGTTGCGACAGTCGTACAAAAACGCTGAGTCAAAACAGCCTGAGCAGTTTTGGCTGAAATACGTTTGATTGCATTTGGTGCAGTCAACGGACGCAAAGCACATTTCGCAGTTTTTAATGAATAAACAATCCCAGCAATCCTTGCTCTCGAGAACGGTTTGGCCATAGCCGCAATTCTCCGAAAACCAACTGCCAAACATAAGATATCCTTCTTTCATGTGGGCGGTGTAATTACAATATTCGCTATCCACGTTCCCCGTTGCATAGGAAGATGGCTTTGGGACTACCTCTTGCAAAGCGGCGAATTGTTCAAAAAAGGGCTTGCTGAAGTCATAGTCGCGGCCATAACTGAGCGGATCCCACTGGTCGCTCCACCAGCAATCGTGGCAGTACACCGGAAATGGTGCATCAAGTTTGTACATAGAAATAACGCTTCTTTTGCACAAGTCGCACGCTTTTTTACGCAAGGACCGTTCGTTTCTCCATATCAGTCGGCGCGCCAAACGGCATTTCCAACAAAACGTCGGCGGAGGGACTTTTATCTTTTCATAGAACGAAAAATCCGAAGCGTCTATGAGGAAAGAGCTTTTACAGTTTTGACAAACTTTTGTTTCAGAATCGGCCATGGGAATAGCATACTACGGAGCGAAGTCCAGCTCCAGTTCGTAAGAACTGGGGCTGTGGGTCCGGTTCAATAGTGAACGGGTTCTTGCAATTTTGACAGGTTTTGGTCTCTTGTAACATGTCGCTTGTCACTTGTCGCTTATCATACCACTTCTGCATTATAACATTGCTCGCAATACACGATCTCCGGCCGCTCGGGCGAATACGAGGTTTCGAATTCACTGGGACAGGACTCCCCTTTTGCATGCGAGGAGTGGGTGCCGGTGTTCGCGTAGACCCCGTTTGCGGATTTCTCGCCCGCGCACTGACACTTTCCGTGCCAAAGCTTCAGGGGATTCTTTGAGCGCATCCTTCCAAAGTGTCTGCAATTAGAACACAAACGGGGCAGAGGTAAATTAGCCTTGCGGTAAAAATCCAGCTCCGAAGACAACAATCTAAAGGCTGAAGTGCATTGATCACCGCACTTCCCATTGTGCTCGCATTCGACAACCTCCTTCGTTAAATCATCTTTTGCGTCTTTTATATCCTGGGGCAAATTAAAGCTTGTTAGAGTTGCTTTATAATTTTTATTTTCGGGCTCGAACCAGCTAAAATTCTTCTGGATTTCACTTTTGGTTAATGGGAAGAATTCTTGAGCTACAGTCTCATTGTAAGCAAAAGGAGAGATTTCCGATGGGTAAAATTCGCCAAATCCATACTGCTTCCCGTTTCTGTCCATGTATGGCATCGACTTCATATGTTCGATTATTTTAGGAACCAGCGCTTCATATTCCTCTTTGGCGTACTGTTTATTGAGAATACAATATTGCTTATTCCTTAGACCGATACAACCAAAGACATTATTGCAACTCTCGCATGTGTCTCCATAAGTTCCATCGGTTCCATGCCAATAAGACAAACAAAATTTTGAAAAAGAAGAGTTGTGACTGATTACTTCGAGGTTCAATTCGATATTATCGACTATTGCATAGCCGTCGTATGAATCCTTAACCCGATTGCCTATATAGAGATATTTGGAGTCTTCGATGTTCTGGCAGTCAAAAATCGACGACGATGCCTTACAGTGGAACAGGTAATCTCCTTCTGATCTCAAGTTATTATTGCCGTGATAATACTTAACCGGGAAATTGGTTTTTAGTTGCCTTGCTTTTTCATAAACCACAGAAAAACCAGCTACTGTCCCCAACTTCATTTCTGCCAGTCTTTTTGAATATTCCTCTTTGCTGTATCGCTGATTAAAAATTGAGTAGGATTGGTTTCTCAGGCCTGTGCAGCCGATGCAGTCGTGACAATTGGCGCAATCTGTGCAGAAAAATAGATTATATGAATCAAAACAATCCTGAGAATAATAGGTGTTGAAGATTTTTTCGCAATTCACATCTCCTGCACACCATTCCGCATGATGGACGCCCAGACAGTCATAAACGTTCTTGCAATAGAATATTGAGTGAGAATAGGCACAATCTTCATCCTCGTCACTGGCAAATATCAGATAACAGTTTTTGTCATGATATGCGCCATTGATGTAATCACTATCGACACAATCTGTAACCATTAAGTTCAATCTCGGAACCTGTATCTGAAGCTCATGAAATTGCTGGAAGAAAGGCTTGGTGAAGTCATAGTTCCTTCCATAGCTCAACGGGTCCCATGTGTCGGATCTGAAACAATCATGACAATAAACCTTAAACGGAGATTGTGGTTTGTAAATTGAGATTATGGACGTTTTACAGAGATCACAATTTCTCTTATATAGTGAGCGCTCGTTTCTCCATGTCATCCTACGCTGAAGACGGCACTGTGGGCAAAACGTCGGCGGCGGGACTTTTATCTTTTCGTAGAACGAAAAGTCGTCCGGCTCAATAGTGAACTTCAGATGACAATTCTGACAATCTCTGATTTCTGTGTTCATGGGTTACAACCCCGACGCCTTCGGGGTCGGGGTCCCGAAGCCGACGTTTACAGTCGGCTCTCCGACCAAAGCGTCGGTAGCTGAAACGTCGGGATTTTGGCAGGTGCGGGCTTCGGTACCCATTTCTTTTTACTTGCTGATATGTGCCACGCGCTTTTCGAGTACTGCCATGCGCTTTTCAAGCACCGTAAATTCATCGCGTCCCACTTTTTCCTTGAGGTCATTGCGGATCAAATGAAGTTCGTCAAACACCGCGTCAAACTTATAATTCATTTCCTCTCGCAGAGTATCCACCTTCCCATCAACATGATTAATTTGAACGCCTAATGCATGCTGCCCCTCAACAACGATGTCCAACCTGGAATCAATGTGTTCAAGGATAACCCCGATGCCCTTATCGGTCTTCTTTTGCGCTCCCTTTTTTATCGTCTTTCTCATACTTCCCATTGTAGGTAATCCGTTTCTGTTGTCAACTTCATTTTCTTATTGGAAGCGCCGGAGAATACCCCGCGGCTTGCCGCGGGGGTGAGCGGCGCAGTAACGCGCGAGCGCCCGGCGGGCGCACCTTGCCAACAAAGTTGCCACGGTGCTGCCCGCGCAACACCCCGTAGCTTGCTACGGGGATAGACGGGTAGCCAACTTTATTCCAATGTTCTTGAGAACATTGGAATAACATTATGCCACTTCCGCCTGATAGCACTGTTCACAGTATACTATTTCGGGACGTTCCGGTGAATACGGCGTCTTGAACGTGTTCGGGCAGGGGTTCTCGCCGTGAAAATGCGTGGCTGTATTTACATATTTTGACTTATGCCCCGATTCTCCGTTGTCAGTTGTCAGTGGCGAGTTGTTAGTTTTGCCGGCGCACTGGCATTGCCGTTCAAAAAGTTTCTTCGGCAGTAATTTCGCCATCCGCTCTTTGTGCCGTTCAAGCGGCGATTTGGAGGGAACCGGCAGGCTCATGCGCCGGTAAAACGCGAGCTCCATGGGAATGATTCTGTATGCCTTTCCCGAAACCTCGCATTTCAGCACTTTCTCCAGAATATCGTCTTTCACATCCGCAATGTCGTCGGGGACCGTGTAATCTGAAAATGCATAGTGCGTCGCGGCGTCGTATTCGCTCCACGGGTATCCGCGCGCGAGTGCCTGTTCCTTGGTAAGCGGGAAATATTCCTGCGCGACGGTCTCGTTGTACCCGAAGGGAGAAAGGTCAACGGGGAAAAATTCCCCATATCGGTATTCGATTTTCCTTGTCGCTTGCCCGCCCGACTGAACGGCATTAGTCGTTCGGGCGGGTCGCGTGTCGCTTGTCGCCACCACATACGGCATCTCCTCCATCTGTTTCTTGATCTTCGGCACCAGTGCTTCGTACTCTTCTTTCGTGTATTGCTTGTTTAAAATACAATACTGCTTGCTCCTGAAGTTCGCGCATCCGAAACAATTATTGCTTGTGATGGTCGCATAGCAATATTCAAGGAACGATGAGTTTCTTCCTTTGACGTTTCCTCCGCCGAACATGAACAAAAAGAATTTTGAGTTGTAGAGTCCCCCGCAATGCGCGCCTTCGTAGTTCAGTTCGCCCCAACCAATCGTGGAGCAGTCCTGGCTGTCTTTCATATCCACGCCGATATAAAGATTCTTGCAGTCCTCCACCCGCTCGGCGTTCCAGCAATTTTCGGCATTTTTTGACTCGGTGATAAAATTCCCCGTCGCGCGGCTGGTCTTAATGATAAGCGCATACCGGCGCGGAGAGCGCATCCATACCGCCTCCGCTTTTTTCGCGAGCTCGGCAAGTTTCGCGCGGGAGGACAGCCGATTCTCCGCCAAAAATGTTTCGTATTCTTCTTTGGTGTGCGGGACATTGAAAATATAGTATTGCTTGTTGCGCAGTCCGGCGCATCCGAAGACATTGAGGCAGTTCCTGCAATCGTACGAAAGTACGGCGTCGCGGCAATCAAAACATTCGGTTGAGAAGAGCGTCCGATAGCACCTGTCGCAATTGACGCTTTCATAGCAAAGCTCCGGGCGCATCACCCAGTAGTTATCAAACGAATCCCTCCCGTTGAGCTCAAAAGTATTGTAGGCGGAGTCCTCGTTGAAATGCCCTCCCACGTTCAGATAGCAGTTCTTGTCGTCCGTTTCCTGATTCGCCCATTCGCTGTTCACCATATTGGAATTCAAGAGCGACACGTGCGGAGTGGCGTTCAGAAGTTCCTTGTACTGCTCAAAAAACGGGCGCGAAAAATCGTATGCCCGCCCGTATTGCATCGGGTCCCACTTGTCCGACCACCAGCATTCCTGGCAGTACATCGGGTACGGCTTGTCGGGCGACACGCGTGCCACGACCATTTTTCCGCACAGGTCGCATTTCCGCTTATAGAGCGCGCGCTCGTTCCTGAACGCAAGCCGCCTCTGCTCGCGGCATTCCACGCAGAATGTCGGCGGCGGGACCTTCATCTTTTCGTAAAACGAAAAGTCAGAAGCGTCTATCGCAAATGACTGTTTGCAATTCTGGCAGGTTTTAACCTCGGATGACGTCGGCATAGTGCGCCCTGTAGGGATCGGACCTACGGCCTTTCGAATGTGAATCGAACGCTCTACCACTGAGCTAAGGGCGCAACGAACCTCCCCACTATACCCAAAACCGCGGACGTTTTCAATGAGTAGTCGCGAATAACGCAAATGTAGCAAATATCGCGAATAAGTCATAAAACAAAAACGAGCCCAAGGGCTCGTTTTTGTTTTTACTGTATCTCCGCCGTTCCCCCTGCACCCTCCAACTTCTTTTTCAATTCCTCCGCTTCTTCTTTCTTCAACCCTTCCTTCACCATCTTCGGCGCGCCGTCGGCGATGTCTTTGGACTCCTTGAGCCCCAAGCCGGTCGCTTCGCGGACCACCTTGATGACGTTGATCTTCTGCTCGCCCGCGGATTTCAAAAAGACATTGAAGCTTGTCTTTTCTTCCGCCGCTTCGCCGCCCGCCGCAGGGCCCGCTGCCATTGCCGCCGCGGAGATGCCGAATTTCTCTTCAAGCGCCTTCACGAGCTCTGCGAGCTCAACGACGGGCAATTTTTCAATTTGCGAGATGAGTTCGTTGTACTTTTCCATTTTGGTTTTACGAAATTACGAATCTTTTACGAATATACGAATTCTTGCCCTTAAATTATTGCATTTATTCGTACCTTTCGTACCTATTCGTAATTTCGTAACTATGACGACCTTTTTCCTTGATTAATTATTTCGCCTGCTTTGCTTTTTGGTCCAGCACGTACAAGAACGACTTGATGGGCGCCGCAATCATGGCGAAGAGCTGTCCGAGCAGTACCTCGCGCGGAGGCAGACTGCCCAAAAATTCCACCTGCTCTTTCGGCATAAATACATTGCCGTTCGCAAAGTCGTACGCGCCCAAAATCTTCTTTCCCTCTATCTTCTTCTCCTTCTCCATCCCCTTGAAGAACTTATAGACCGCGCTTGCCGCGGATTCAAAATTGGAAACGAATACCGCTCCCACGGATGTTTTGAAGTCCGCTCCGGAGAATTGCGCGCCCCGCTTGGTAAGCATGAGCCCCAAGAGCTGTTTCTTCATAATGAAGAGCGGGTTCTTGTCTCTCGTAAGGTCGCGGCGCAAATTGCGCAAATCGGCGGTTTTCACTTTGGAGAAATCCACCAAAATCACGCCGGCGCTCGTCTCCGCCATCGCCTCGCCCTTCTTCAGTTCTTCCTGTTTTTGTAGTTTGGTCTTCATACCGATTATGTATGGATTTTCGAGTCGGTAGACGATGAAAATACATCTACAGAATCGAGTACCCCGCCATGGCGGGGTTGTTATTTTTCTAACGCTCGCACAGCTCGCGAAGAAAAACTAACAAAAAACGACCTTTCTCCAAAGGCCGCCTTAAAATAGCAAAACTATCGCTATTCCTCGGCAGGGCTTACTTGTCCTCCGAAGCTCGTGAGAGCGAAAGAGGATACCATTGCTGGTCGCCTGCGGTCTTTGGAACAGGAAAAGGTTAGCACAAAGGCGGGGAAAAAGTCAACATAGGACCCATAGGACTTATCCGTCCTATTGGACCTATTCGTCCTCCGGGATTAATTCTCCGTCTTTCCCGTTACTCCGTAATTCTTAATTCCTTATTCTCTATTCACGCCCGTCTCATGGCAGCACCTCCCCGCTCTTCT
>MHLB01000019.1:538-2017 GCA_001818895.1 Candidatus Liptonbacteria bacterium RIFCSPLOWO2_01_FULL_53_13 | reverse complement strand
CCCCATGCCCGTCTCCTGTCCACGTAGAAGTTATATGCGAGAAGCAGGGCGATCAATATGAGCAGGTCCGTTTTCCAGTCAAAGATATCCATCCACTGCTTCCCCGAGGAAAGCTCAATATTCACATGCACGCCGCTCCCCCCTTCCTCCACCTTGAACGGCTTGCCCTGATAATTGCCGTATCCGGGCGCGCTGATGAAAAGAGAATACGTGCCGGGCGGAACAAGGAATGCATAAGAACCGCGCACGTCCGTCACCTGCGGATTTTCCTGGTTGAATTTGCTTGCAGGCCACATTTCGTACTGTGAAGTTTCGGGGTTCAGCCACATCATGGATACTATCGCGCCCGGGATGCGCAGTTCTTTCCCGCTCACTTGTTCATACACGTATCCTTCGGGGTCCACTACCGCTGTCAGTTTCAGCTCGTTATTCGCAATGCGCCGGTCTTCGTAAGTAATGATGGTATAGATATCATATGCGCCGTCCACGACGGGCGCTTGTATGGTCGCGGTATAAATGCCGTCGCCGTCGGGGTCCGCGTAAGTAAATTGGCGCAGGGTAAATCGCTCTTCCGTGTCTTGAGGCGCGGCGCCGAGAAGCGTGCCGAGCGTGTCCGCCGCGCTCGCAAAAAACGAAGTGCGCGCGTTCGGCGCAACCTCATCGGGAACGGGAAGCGACATAATGCCTACCTGCCGTCCGCCTCCCTTTGATTTGAACGCGAGATATCCGATGATTTGCTTCGCGGGGCGATCCGGCTTCACTACAAGCTTCAGAATGGTTCTCGCAACGGTCGTAAATTTCTGTTCGGGCATGCCGCGCTCGTTCACGACGACCGAAATCGGCAAGTCAATCGTTTCGTCTTCTGCGCGCACGAAGACCGCCTCCACGGGAATCGCTTGTTTCATTTTTACGGAAAGCGAGGCGAGGGGAATTCCCGAAAACTCGCCCAGTTTCGCCCCTGCGATGCCTGCTTTCGGCAACATGCTGTCGGCAAGCCCCGGAATGCGGAGCGATATCCCGCGCAGTTTTGATACGTCCGCTTGCCGCGCGATGCCAACGCTCTTGAAAGTGCTGTCCAGTGTTTCAAATTTCTGCGCGAGATTGCCCAGCTCTTTGGGCAACGGCGCGAACACGAATCTGCGAATCGCCTCGCGCGGAAGGAGCACCCATGCTCTCCTCATTGAAAACGGCGTCTCTTTCGGCACGATAAGCGCAACCGGAACTTCTTTCTCCGGAGGCGCCGGTTTCAGAAAATCGGGTATGAGCCCCTTTAAAAAATCGTAGATATTGCCAAGCAATGATTCGGCGGGGCTTTGTGGCGGAGGCGGAAGAGTGAACCCCGCCGGAGGCGTGCCGTAATAGATGCTCGCGGAGAACGGCCCGTAGAGCAGACCGCCCGCGCTTGAATAAAATCTCACATAGACCGTATGCACTCCTTCACTGCACGCGCCCGTTGTTCCGTATTCCGTGCACAGGTTC
>MHLB01000019.1:418-526 GCA_001818895.1 Candidatus Liptonbacteria bacterium RIFCSPLOWO2_01_FULL_53_13 | reverse complement strand
GGCGTGAGCGTTGACCCTGCGCCCCCGTTGATGGTGAGGCCGAGCTCGGCGGGCGCGGAGCCGCCTCCCCCGCCCGTGCCGCCGCTTCCGGTTGAACCGCGCGCGGAC
>MHLB01000019.1:0-402 GCA_001818895.1 Candidatus Liptonbacteria bacterium RIFCSPLOWO2_01_FULL_53_13 | reverse complement strand
TCACGACCGCGCAGTGGGAACAATCAAAATTTATCTGTCCGGTATTTGTGCCGCTCGCATGGCCGGTGAATTGGCCGGAGGTATTGATGGTCACGCTCCCGAAATCAATGTAGCCGAGATTTTCTCCCCATGCGGAGCCGGAGAGAGCGCCGTTTGAATCGTTCGTAACCCCGCTCCCCGCAGGCGCGAGGTTGATCCACCCGTAATTCTCGCTCCACGCATAGCCCGTGAGCACGGAATCCGTCACATGTACGTTGCCCCCGGAAGTGCCAAAATTCACCCAGCCGACGTTCTCTCCCCACGCGTATTTGCTTGAAGAATCAATCGTGCCGTCGGTCGCGGAAGCAAATATTTCCATAGGACTTATAAGTCCTATAAGTCCTATAAGTCCTATTGTAATTC
>MHLB01000018.1:3443-5344 GCA_001818895.1 Candidatus Liptonbacteria bacterium RIFCSPLOWO2_01_FULL_53_13 | reverse complement strand
CTGCCAATACGACCACGAAGTGCAGGCGGGCTCCGTCTTGAAGCCCCTGCAAGGGAGGGGACGGGTGAATGCGGACGCGAGCGTTCTGCGGCCCGTGCTCAATTCGCAAAAGGGAATTATCCTTTCTTTGGGCATCGCGCCGTCCTATTCGGAGATTGATGCGTATCATATGGCCGCTTCCGCGATTGACACGGCGGTCCGCTCTGCGGTCGCGGCGGGCGCGGATATTGATTATCTGGCGCTCTTGGATAATTTCTGCTGGTGCAGTTCAAACGAGCCGGAGCGCTTGTTCCAGCTGAAGCGCGCCGCGGAGGCCTGCTACGATTATGCGGTTGCCTACGGAACCCCCTTTATTTCCGGCAAGGACAGCATGTTCAATGATTTTAAGGGATATGACGCGAACGGAGACGCGATAAAAATTTCCGTGCCGCCGACACTCTTAATCTCCTCGATCGGCGTCGTGCCCGACGTGCGCAAAACCGTATCGCTTGACCTGAAGCGCGCAGGGGATTTGCTCTACGTGCTTGGCGAGACGCATGACGAGCTTGGCGGAAGCGAATATGCCGCGGCATGCGCGGAGGAGAATAACAATAACAATGACAATGACGGGGTTTTTGTCGGCGGAGAGGTGCCGCAAGTGAACGCGGTAAAAAACAAAAAAATGTACCGGGCATTCCACGTGGCAACACGAAAAGGGCTTGTCGCATCCGCCGTGAGCGTCGGAAAAGGAGGGCTTGCGGTTGCACTGCTTCGGACAGCAATGGCGGGCAAGCTCGGCTTGGATATCTCGCTTAAAAACCTGCCGGGAGATTTTTCCGGCGATACTTCAGCGCTTTTTTCGGAAAGCCAGGGGAGAATCGTGGCGAGCATCGCGCCCGCGCGCCGGAAAGAATTTGAGCGGGTGATGAAGGGAAATGCAATCGCCCGCCTCGGTGCGGTGACGAGCAAGGAAACGGTTCTGGTCCGCGGTATGAAAAAACGCCTCACGCTACCCTTGAAGGATGCGCTTACCGCGTATCGGTCAACATTCAAAAATTTCTAGGTATTTACCTGTCGCATGTCGCTTGTCACATTTCACCAACCCTATGACTAGAACCCATCTCAAAAATATCTCTGTCCGCGATATCGGCCAATCGAGAGCGGAAGCCCGAAGCAAGTCAGAAGGCGTACCAAAAGGTACGCCGAGGATGAAGCGACACCGCTTCCGCCCCGATTGGCCATATCCCTTGGGGTTCCGAGAGGATTGCGCGCTCGCATCGTTGCGCCTCCTCGCCGGAGCCCGCTCCGCCTCGTCGTTGTGCCTTGCGAGTACGCAATCCTCTAGGGAACGCGGGCGAGCTATTTTTGAGATGGGTTCTAAACCCCGAACCATCGTACTCGCCGGATACGGGCTGAATTGCGAAGATGAAACGAAATTCGCCTTTGATACTGCCGGCGCAAAGGCGGACATCGTGCATATCAACGATCTGGTAAGCGCGAAGAAGATATTGCGCAGGTACCAAATCCTCGCGATTCCCGGAGGATTTTCCTACGGAGACGATACGGGTTCGGGAAAGGCGTATGCCAACAAGCTCAAGAATCATCTGCAAGAGGAATTGCAGAAATTCATCGCGGGCGACCGCCTTATGATAGGCATCTGCAACGGTTTCCAAATTCTCACGAACCTCGGCGTTTTGCCCGGCGCGCTTTTGCCGAATGATTCCGCGCGCTACCTTGACCGGTGGGTTGACCTCAAAATTTCCGGCAAAAGCCCGTGGACGGAAGGCATCCATGCGCTCTCGCTTCCCATTGCGCACGGCGAGGGAAAATATTATGCTGATGGAAAGATACTTTCCGCGCTCAAGCGCGGCCATGGGACTGCGGCAACCTATGCGAAGGGCGAGGTATGCGCGTATCAGGAC
>MHLB01000018.1:1699-3430 GCA_001818895.1 Candidatus Liptonbacteria bacterium RIFCSPLOWO2_01_FULL_53_13 | reverse complement strand
AAGGAAGAGTGCTCGGCATGATGCCTCACCCGGAGCGTGCGATGTTTTTCACTCAACTGCCTCATTGGCCGTATCTCAAGGAAAAGCTTGTGCGCGAAGGGAAGCCGCTTCCCGAAGAAGGGCCCGGACTTGAGATTTTCAAAAATGCGGTACGGTATTTCACTTCATAATATAGTTGTCATGCAAAATTATTTATATATTCCCCGAGCTCGTCGAGGGGGCACAAATAAAATAGGCCCTCGATTACACTCGGGCAATAACTAGGTATATGGATCATTTGAACGAAAAATGCGCCGTATTCGGCGTTTTCGGCAAGGAGCTTGACGTAAGCCGTCTTACCTTCTTCGGGCTTTTCGCGCTTCAGCACCGCGGGCAGGAATCGTCGGGCATCGCGACCTCTGACGGCGCGCGCATCCGGTGCTACCGGAACGTCGGGCTCGTGACGCATGCCTATGACGAAGTAACCATCAAGGAACTCACCGGCCATATCGCCATCGGCCACAACCGTTATTCCACCTCGCAAGGGACGGGCATCAGGTACGCCCAGCCGTGGGTGACGAAAGCGGACGTGCTCGTGCACGAAAGACGGGCGGGTACGACAATAGCCGACGGCCTTCTTGCGTTCGCGCACAATGGCAACCTGCCGAGCGTAACGGCGCTCGCGGAATTTTTGAAATCAAAAGGAGTGGATACCGAAGACCTCACGGATTCCCAGATGATGGCGGAGGCAGTGAGCGCGTACCTTGCGGAAGGAATGAGCGTGAAAGATGCCGCCGTGAAAGCATTCCCGCTTTTCACGGGCGCGTTCTCGCTCGTGATGATGACAAAAGATACGCTCGTCGCGATGCGCGACCACTGCGGCATCCGCCCGCTTTCTCTCGCGCGGCTGAACGGCGGATATGTCATCGCGTCGGAAACGTGCGCGTTTGAACCCATCGGCGCGGAGTTTATACGGGACATTGCCCCCGGAGAAATACTCGTCATCACCGAAGCGGGGCTGGAGTCGGTGCAAGCGGCGCCCGCGAATCCGAAACTGGATATCTTTGAATTCGTGTATTTCGCCCGCCCCGACAGCATGCTCATGGGAAAGCTGGTCTACGAGGTTCGCAAGCGCTGCGGCGCCCGTCTTGCGAAAGAATCGCCGGTTCAGGCGGACATTGTGGTACCCGTGCCGGAAACCGCGATTCCGGTCGCAATCGGCTATTCACATGCGACCGGCATTCCGCTTGAGATGGCGCTCGTGAAGAACCGCTATATTCATCGGACATTCATTCAGCCCGACCAGCACTCGCGCGATCTTGGGGTAAAGATGAAACTGGTGCCGCTTCCGGAAGTACTCAAGGGCAAGCGAGTAGTGGTCATTGACGATTCTATCGTGCGGGGAACGACGTCCCGCCGCATCGTGCAGGCAATTTTTGAAGCGGGCGCTTCCGAAGTGCACTTTTTCTCAAGCTGTCCGCCGGTCAGATACCCCGATTTCTACGGGATTGATACGCCGAAGCAAGGGGACTTTATCGCCGCGTGCAAGCCCGTTGAAGATATCCGCGCGCATATCGGCGCAACCTCGCTCCACTATCTTTCGCTTGAAGGATTGATTGAAGCGATCGGCGTCCCGCAGAAGTTGCTTTGCACGTCGTGCTTTACGGGAGAATATCCGATTGATTTGCGCGAGCGGGGAAAGGAATTTATGTTGTGCAAACTCGCCGACGCCTAAATTGAAATTAAATTCGA
>MHLB01000018.1:0-1633 GCA_001818895.1 Candidatus Liptonbacteria bacterium RIFCSPLOWO2_01_FULL_53_13 | reverse complement strand
AAGGTCCTGAGCCGGGGCGAAGGACGGGCGGGAATCCAGTATTTTCCCGGAGAATGACGAATATGAAAATTGCACTTTTGATTTCAGGAGGAGGGACTACGGCAGAGGCGATTATTCGCGCGTGCAACGATGGAAGATTGCAAAAAGTGATAGTCGCGCTCGTTATTGCCTCAAAAACCGACATTCCGGGCATTGCGCGGACAAAGGCAGCGGGCGTTGCAGGTAACGATATCATCTTATTGCGTCCGAAAGATTTCTCATCGCCCCAAGAATTTGGCAGTGCGATTCTCGCTGAATGCAAAGTGCGGGGTGTGGATTTCGTCGGTCAGTATGGCTGGCTCCCTCAAACGCCGGCAAATGTGATTGAGGCATATCAAGGCATGATTACAAACCAGCATCCGGGACCATTGGACCCGGGGCATCCTGATTTTGGCGGGGAGGGCATGTACGGCCGACGCGTTATCGCCGCACGGATGCTTTTTGTCCGCCGGACGAACCGCGAGTTTTGGACAGAAGCGACCGCCCAAAGGGTCGCGGAACATCTTGACGAAGGCGCAGTGCTCGGGCGCAGGCAGGTGCCGATTCTTCCGGAAGATACCGTAGAAACACTCCAGGCGCGGCTTTTGCCCGAAGAGCACGCGCTTCAGATAGAGACGCTTCAGCATTTTGCGGACGGGAAGGTGAAAGAACTGGTGCGCAACGAACCGCTCGTGCGCCCGGAGGAATACGCGCTCCTTGAGGAATGTAAAAAAGAGGCGATTAAGTTATATCCGCACGGTTAAAACAACAGGGCAATAACATCCTTACATTCTCAAGTTTGTTGGTATGTTTTATCACAATGGATAATAAACAAACAATTCTTATCGTCGGTAGCGGAGGACGGGAACACGCGCTTGCGTGGAAACTTGCGCAATTGCCGCGCGTGGGAAAAATATATGTCGCGCCCGGAAATGGCGGTACTTCGCAGATAGCAGAAAACGTCCCGATTCCTGCAACTGATATTGAAAAACTCGTAGCATTTGCGCTTACAAACAAAATTGATTTTACCGTCATCGGGCCGGACGACCCGCTCGCGGGAGGAATTGTTGACCGGTTCAAAGAAGCGGGGCTTAAGGTGTTCGGTCCGACCAAAGCCGCCGCACAGCTTGAAGCGTCAAAGGCGTTCGCAAAAGCGTTTATGGCGGAGCAGGGGATACCCACGGCGCGTTTCCAGACATTTTCCGATTACCAATTAGCCCTCGCATACGTGCGTTCTCAACCGATTCCTCTCGTAGTGAAGGCAAGCGGGCTTGCGCTCGGCAAAGGGGTTACGGTGTGCCGGACGCTTGAAGAAGCCGAAGCATCGCTCAAAGCGATTATGGTAGAGCGCGTGTTCGGCGAGGCGGGGAATGAAGTTGTAATTGAAGAATTTTTGGAAGGGCAGGAAGTTTCAATCCATGCATTCTCGGACGGCGAGCATTTCAAGCTTTTGCCCACCGCGCAGGACCACAAGCCGATTTTTGACGGCGACCAAGGCCCGAATACGGGCGGGATGGGCACGATTGCGCCGGTGCCGTGGGTGACAGAGGAGATGATTGAAGAAGTGTCGCAGAAAATTGTCGCACCCGTGCTCAAGGGAATGAAAGAACGAGGC
>MHLB01000017.1:12909-14338 GCA_001818895.1 Candidatus Liptonbacteria bacterium RIFCSPLOWO2_01_FULL_53_13 | reverse complement strand
ATTGATATTCTGAAACCGCTTATCACGAAAATCCGGGCGGAGGCGCAAAATTCAAATATCCGCTCCGAGCGCATTATCGCCGACCATGTGCGCGCGGCGGTGTTCTTGATCGCGGACGGCGTCATGCCTTCCAACAAAGACAGGGGATATCTTCTGCGCCGGCTTATCCGGCGGGCGGTCATGCACGGGCATTATCTTATCGGACTGCCGAACGGGTTTTTGGATACGACCATTGATACGCTCATTGATTCTTATGCGGGCGCATATCCGGAGTTGCCCGCACGTCGCGCCGATATCAAAGCGGTTTTCGCAAAAGAGCAAGACGCGTTTGAGAAAACCTATAACGGTGGGATTAAGGAATTCAAAAAAGTTTTGAGTGAATCCGTTTCTGATAATGTTATCTCTGGCAGAGATGCCTTCAGGTTATCCGCAACTTATGGTTTTCCCATAGAACTTACGCAAGAACTTACTGCACAAGAGGGAACAACAGTGAATACCACAGATTATATTCTTGCTGTGAGGGAACATCAGGAAATCTCCCGCGCGGGACAGGAAAAGAAATTCGGCGGGCACGGGCTTATCTTGGATACCGGGGAGCTTAAGGCAAAGGACGATGTTGAGCTGAAAATTGTGACCCGGCTTCACACCGCGACCCATATGCTCCAGCGGGCGTTGCGGGAGGTGCTCGGCCCCGAAGTGGAGCAGAGGGGCTCGGACATCACCGTAGAGCGCACCCGTTTTGACTTCACGTTCTCGAGGAAGCTTACGCCGGAGGAGATTGCGCGCGTGGAACGGCTCGTGAACGAAAAAATAAAGGAGGATTTGCCGATGCAAAAAACGGTACTTCCCAAAAACGAGGCGGAAAAAACCGGCGCGCTGTATTTTTTCAAGGAAAAATACCCCGACCCGGTGAACGTGTATTTCATAGGGAAAACGCTGGAGTCCGCATGGAGCAAGGAATTCTGCGGAGGACCGCACGTGACGCACACGGGGGAAATAGGGGAATTCAAAATCATAAAGGAAGAAGCGGTCTCGGCGGGAGTGCGAAGAATTCGCGGAGTGGTGGGCTGACCAATGCTTAATGCAAGGCAATATGTTTACATTATAATTGAATATTCAATTATAATGTAAACAGTTATGATACAGTTTTCGCACATATGTGCGACTGCATCGGGTGGCGCGATGCATCTGCCCGCTTCGCCCGCGAAGCGAGGCAAGCGTTAGTCCGCGATAAAATGTGCTATAATAAAGGCGGTGAATCTCTCCACCTTATTCGCGCGCAAAGAGCATTTTTTCATACTGGAGGTCGGGCCGGAATCGCTCGGCGGCGTGCTTTTGGCGGTTGACCGGGAGAAAAATATTTTTGTGAAACGCGTATTTTCCCCGGTCCCGCGGGGAAGCGCGCTCCGATGGAAGAACTGGTGGGGTT
>MHLB01000017.1:10564-12898 GCA_001818895.1 Candidatus Liptonbacteria bacterium RIFCSPLOWO2_01_FULL_53_13 | reverse complement strand
GCAGGAGCTGGAAGATATTCTTGGCCAGCATATCGGGCGCGCGCTCCCGCAAGCGCGCAAAGACGCGGCGCGCGAGCTCGGCGTGGACGAGCTTGACGCATTGCTTGCGAAAGCGCAGGTAGCGGATTTCAAAATTGACACGCATCGGGTCTTGAACCCGCTCGGATTCCGCGCACAGAGAGTGGATGCCGTCGTGCGCCTTACCTTCACCACGCGAGAGGCGTTCACGGAAACAAAGAGAATTTTCGGCGGGCGCGGCTCACTCTTTTTTGCGGACATCACCGATGCGGAGCTTTCTCTCTTGGAGCGGGTTGAGACGCTCCCGCTCAATCTTATCCGCATCCGTCCGTGGCAATCGTCGCGTTTCTCCACGAATCACACTCAGGCGGGATACGCGGTCCATCGCGGGGATCTTGCATGGCGCGCCCGCGGGTTTGAAGAGGCGGTACAGGAGGCATGGGGCGTGAGCCAGGCCGTGGCGCACCGCCTTTACAAAATGCGCATCAAGAACGAGTTTGGCGAGCCGGTACTCAGGTTTTTTGACAGGATTTTTCTCCCCCGCGTAAAGTCATTTTTCGCCGAAGTCACTGCGATGAAGACAAAAGGGGCGTTCTACGTTGACGCCACATGCGCATTGCCCTTTGCATTCAACTCAAGGAAGATACTTGGCCTCAAGGAACCGCCCATGGACGCGCTCTTGGAACGGCTCGGCTTTACGCTTGACGCGGACGGCATTCCCTTTTCCTCGCGTTCCGCATTCAGGTTCCTCGCGGCGTTCTCCGCGTTCTATTACGACAAAAGCGACGCGGCAATGAACGCCTGGCTCACGAAACACCTGAGCTGGCTCGGGTCGCCGGTTGAGAAAAGGGGGTAGAAAGAGTATGATTATAATGCAAATCTAGCAATGACCAAGGTTTTTATTGATAAAAAAGAAAACGTCGCGCAAGCGGTTGAGAAAATCATCATCGCGGATGACGCGAGCGTGGTTATCGTCATTCCCAAAAACGCCGAACTTTCTTCGGTGCCGGAAAATTTCGCGCTGTTAAAAAGAGAAGCGGAAGCTGCGAGCAAGCATATTTTCGTGGAATCGGTTGACGAAGAAGCGCTTGCCTATGCCGAACAAAACGGCATTGAAGCGATACACCCCATTTTCATGGGGGACAGCGCCGCGCGCCGCGCGCTTACCGACATCGTACCGAGAGAAGGCAATGCGGAACCCGTGAAACGCCCGCGTTCTTTAAAGGGAGCGAGAACGCACGCCGCGAAACTTCCGAAGAAACTCGTGGTGCGCGCGGAAGACGAGGAAAGCGAAGAAGAGGAGGAAGCGCAAGAACAGGAACACGTTGCGCCAAGAATGGGATTCGGAAGAATGGCGAAAGAAAAAGCGGAAACGGAGGAAAGAGAAGAGAGAGAAGAGCGCGCGGTTGAACACATGCGGGAATATAAGCCCGAAGGAGACGAGCCGCAGAACGTGCCGTTCCGGCGCAAGTGGAAATGGGCGGTCCGCCTTGTGGTTCTGGCGTGCGCGGTCGGCATCCTCGCATGGGGCACGGGCCGCGCGTTCGGACACGCGACCGCCAATCTCAAGTTCAAGAAAACCGCGTGGAACTATGCGGAAACAGTGACGGTGAGCAAGAACGCGACGAAAACCGGCAACAATATCGTGCCGGGAGAAGTTTTCACCGACGAACGCAATCTTACCCAGCTTTTTCCCGCTTCAAGCCGCGCCGCGGTCTCCAAAAAAGCGCAAGGGAAGCTTTTGGTATTCAACGCTTACAGCTCCTCTCCGCAATCGCTTGTCGCAAGCACGCGGTTCGCGACGCCCGACGGAAAAGTATTCCGCCTGGACAAAGCGCTCACGGTTCCCGGTGCCGGCATCAAGGACGGGAAAATCACTCCCGCGAGCGTTGAAGCGGCAGTGACCGCCGATCAGCCGGGAGCGGAATATAACGTGGGCCCGGTGGACAAGCTTACCATTCTCGGATTCAAGGGAACGGCAAAGTATGACGGATTTTACGGACAGCTGTTGGGAAAAACCGAGGGAGGATTTGTAGGGGAAAAAGCGGTACCGACCGATGACGACATTAAAAAAGCGAAAGAGCGGACAACGGAAATCCTGCGCACAAGTTTGTCGGAAAATATCATTCAAGGAAAAAAGGACGAATTCACCGTGTTGCCCGACACGGCCGAGTTCACCATCGTAAAATTGGTGGTGAATCAGAATGCCGACGACAGCGGAAACTTCAGCGTGTTCGGAGAAGCCCGCGTGCGCATCATTGCGTTCAGGAAAGCGGACATGGAACAAATGTTTGCGGCAAGCTCCACTGCGGGGAA
>MHLB01000017.1:0-10535 GCA_001818895.1 Candidatus Liptonbacteria bacterium RIFCSPLOWO2_01_FULL_53_13 | reverse complement strand
TGAATATAAAAATCCGAACCCGGACTTCGGGAAGGGCGAGCTGAAAGTGGGCGTTACGGCATCCGGCGTGGTGACCGCGAAGTTCAACGAAGACGAATTCAAACAGGCGGTTTCAGGGAAGCGCATTCAGGACGCGCGCGCGTACGTGGCGGGCCTGCCGGAGCTTGTGAGCGCAAATCTCTCGCTTTGGCCCTTTTGGCTCGGTTCGGCGCCCGAGAACCCCGGACGGGTCAAGGTGGTGGTGGAATAGTTGACAAATCACCCCCTTTTCGCATACACTATGGAGGTTCTGATTTACATATAATGACGAGACGATCTATAGGCGCCCCGTTGAGGGTGGCGACGTTTTATTGCGGTCGGGCTAAACTTCTCACGCATGGACGGTAACCAGAAAACAGTTCCCGTGCGGGAAGAGGGAATAGTGCTTGAGGCGCTTCCGGCACTCTTGTTCAAGGTGCGTATAGGCGCCGACAGGGAGATACTTGGCCATCTTGCGGGCAAGATGCGCTTGCATCATATCCGCGTACTCCCGGGCGACCGCGTGCTTCTGGAAATGGGTCCGGACGGGAGAAGGGGGAGGATCGTACGCCGATTATAAACTAGCCAGTAGCCATTAGTAGTCAGCCATTAGAACTAGAAAAATTCGCTAATGGCTAAGTCCTAAGTTCTGCATACTATCCAAATGAAAGTCCGGAGTTCCATCAAGAAGATATGCATTATGTGCAAGATAGTGAAACGGCAGGGCCGGTTGTATGTGGTGTGCAAAAAAAATCCGAAACATAAACAGCGACAAGGGTAACGCGAATTACTAATTCCTAATTTCTAATGTCTAGAAACACTGAAATACCCTAGGCACTTAGAAATTACTCATTATTTAGAAATTAGATATTAGTCATTAGACATTTTTCACCCATGAGATTATTCGGCATCAACATTCCGGACGAAAAGCGGATAGAGATATCGCTTACCTATGTGTATGGATTAGGGCTTACGACGAGCAGGCGTGTGCTTCACGAGACGCACGTGGATGCTGGCAAGAAGGCGAAAGACCTTACGCCGGAAGAAGTCAATAAGATCCGCGGTTGGATTGAAAAGAATTGCCAGGTTGAAGGAGAGCTCCGCCAGATCATCCGCAAGAACATCCAACGGCTGAAAGAACTGCAAACCTACCGGGGATCGCGCCACGCGAAGCGCCTTCCGGTGCGCGGGCAAAGAACGAGAACCAATTCGCGGACGGTGCGGGGGAACGTACGGAAGACCGCAGGAAGCGGAAAGAGAAAAGTTGACCTCAAATAGCCAATTTACTACCCATGGGTAAAAGCAAAATCACCGAACAACCGGAAGAGAAGAAACCGCAGGCGGCCGCTACGACCGCCGAATCCGCGGCACCGCAAGCCCCCAAAGCGGCGCCCGTGAAACGCGGCAGGAAGCTTGAGCGAGGGAGAGTGTATATCAAAGCGTCCTATAACAATACGGTGGTGACGGTGACGGACGAGCGGGGCGAAGTGCTCGCATGGGCAACGGCGGGATCAACGGGGTTTTCCGGCCCCAAAAAGGCAACTCCGTTCGCGGCGTCAAAGATCATTGCGGTGGTTGCGGAAAAAATGAAGAATATGGGCATGACACAGGTAGAGGTGCTTGTGCGCGGCATCGGGAGCGGAAGGGATTCCGCCATACGGTCTCTTATCAATCACGGGTTCAATATCACTTCCGTAAAAGATGTCACCGGCATTCCGCATAACGGTCCTCGGCCGGTGAAGGTGAGAAGGGTATAGCCATTAGAAATTAGCCAATAGCCATTTATTACTATGCAAGGCGCCAAAGAAAAAAGAGAACGCTCACTGGGAATTCATCTCGGGCTTAAAGCCACGCGGTGCCAGTCGCCGAAGTGCGCATTGGTACGCAAGCCCTACCGCCCGGGCGTGCACGGGAAAAGCAGAAGGCGCAAGACGCTTTCCGATTTCGGGCGCCAGATACAGGAGAAGCAGAAATTCAAGCTGACCTACGGCATTGACGAACGCGCGCTCCGGAACGTCTTCAAGCAGGCGAGCCAGAAGAAGGGGTCAACCAGCGTCCGGTTCATTGAACTCCTGGAGTACCGCGTTGACAGCATCTTGTACCGCCTCGGGTTCGCCGGCTCGCGGAGCATGGCGCGCCAGCTGGTGACCCACGGGCACATTATGATAAACGGGAAAAAAGTCCGCTCGCCCGGGTTTCTCTTGAAAGTAGGCGACATCGTCACCGTCCGGCCGGAATCCGCCGGCAAGGCCGTATTTTCCGCCCTGAAAGAAGCACTCGCGAATTACGAGCCGCCGGTATGGCTTCATCTTGACAAGGGGAAGCTTGAAGGAAAGGTCATCGGCCCTCCGGAATTTGAATCGATACCGTTTGAAATTAATCTCGTGGTCGAATCATTCAGCAAATAACATATTAAAAATACTCACATGGAATTCGCACATCTCGTATCAACCGTGAGCGTAAAGACCGTCACTTCGGAGCCGAAGCACGGCGTGTTTGAAATCGAGGGACTCTACGCGGGCTACGGGCTCACCATCGGCAATGCGCTTCGCCGGACATTGCTTTCCTCGCTTCCGGGCGCTGCCGTTACGTACGTCAAGATCAAGAATGCCCCGCACGAATTCACGACCATTCAGGGGATAAAAGAGGACGTGGTGGAACTGACGCTCAACCTCAAGAAACTCCGTTTCCGCATGCACACCAACGAACCGCAGACGCTTCTGCTCAAGGTGAAAGGCATACGCACCGCGACGGGCGCGGATATTGAAAAAAACTCCGAGGTTGAACTGATAAACTCCGACGAGGTAATCGCAACCTTGACCGAGAAGGGCGCGGAATTGGATATGGAAATCACGGTAGAGCGCGGGCTCGGATATTCTTCGGTGGAATCCCGCAAGGCGGAGAAGCTTTCCATCGGGCTTATCGGCATTGATGCATTTTTCTCGCCGGTCACGAAAGTGAGCTATACGGTTGACAACATGCGCATGGGCGACCGCACGGACTATAACCGCTTGCGCGTGGAGATTGACACCGACGGCACCATAAGCCCCTCGGCGGCGTTCCACAAGACCGCAAGCATCCTGAAAGACCACTTTGAGAAAGTGTTTGAGCTTGAAGTGCAGAACTTTGAGGCGGAAGAAACCAAGGAAGAAGCGCCGAAGAAGAAAGCGAGAACGAAGAAGATCAAAGAATAAACCGGCAAATCGCACATGCAGCATCTCAAGCGCAACAACAGAAAATTCCATCGGGAGACCGGCAGGCGCAGGTCGTTTTTGAGGAATCTCGTGAACGACCTGGTGCGCGCGGGGAAGATCGAGACGACGGAAATCCGCGCGAAGGCGATCCGCCCGCTCGTGGAGCGCTGCGTGACCATCGCGAAAGGGCAAACGCTCGCCGCGCGAAGGTTGCTCCTCCGGCGCTTGCAAAATACGAAAACGGTGGATATGCTCTACCACGACATCGCGCCCCGCTACGCCGAACGCAAAGGAGGATATCTGCGCATCACGAAACTGGGAAAGACGAAAAAGCGCGACAGCAGCCGGCTGGCGAGGATAGAGTTCGTATGATATAAATGACCAATTCCTAATTTCTAATGTCTAAAAACATTAAAATGCCATTTGGGAATTATTCATTATTTAGAAATTAGATATTAGTCATTAGACATTTTTCAACTATGGATTACCCCATTGACGCAAGACAAAAGCCCCTCGGGCGCGTGGCATCGGAAATCGCCGCCATTTTACAAGGGAAGAAAAACCCAAGCTATGACCCGCGCCTTGTCGGGGAAGACAAAGCGCTCCTCAAAAACTATAAAGAAGTTATCGTCACGGGGCGCAAGTGGACGGAGAAGCTTTCTTATCGCCACACGGGCTACATGGGGCACCTGAAGACCTTGCGCTTCAAGGAACGGTTTGAAAAAGACCCGAAGAAAGTAATCTGGGAAACGGTGCGCCACATGTTGCCGAAGAATTTCCTGAACCAAAAGAGGCGGAAGAACCTAATATTTGTTGATTAAACAAATATACAACCATGGCAGAAGCAAAATCAAAACCAGCCGCAGTAAAATCCAAAGAGAAATTCTTTGAGGGCGTCGGGAGGCGGAAAACCGCAGTAGCGCGCGTGCGCATCGGCGCGCATTTCGCGGAGACGCAGGTGAACGGCAAGAAATTCGCGGAATATTTCACCATTCCCCGTTTGCGCGAAATAGTCATTGCGCCCCTTACCCAGCTCAAGCTCACGAAAGAGCATTTCACCGCGAAAGTGTCCGGAGGCGGCCCGAAAGGGCAGGCGGAAGCGGTGCGCCACGGGCTCTCCCGCGCGCTTATCCTCCAGGACCCCGATTTGAAAAAGCGCCTGCGCGGGCTCGGATTTCTGACCCGCGATTCAAGAATGGTGGAACGCAAGAAGTACGGACTCAAGAAAGCGAGAAGGGCTCCTCAGTGGGCAAAGCGTTAAAAATAAAAACCCCCGAATCGGGGGTTTTTATTTAGTTTTGCCCATTGGGGAGAGGATAGGGGTCGGGGAAGGACGGGAAAGGAGTCCTTCCCCGTGTTGGAAATAGCCCCGAGCGCTCGCGAGGGGCGTTTAGAAACCGATGGTTTCTAAGGAGCGAGCAGTGCGAGCGACGCCACATTGGGCAAAGCGTTAACCCTGCTTGCGAGCAGGCGCAGACAGACGCAGACCTCACGCGGACAGACGCGGACAAAGTTCATCACAGAAAAACCGCCATTTGGCGGTTTTCCTGTGATACGTTATAGTCAGAGCGATGGAAAGCGAGATAAAAACCTGCCAGAATCCTGACGTAAAGTCGGGACCCCGACCCCCGGGGGCATCGGGGCTGTAAACCGCAATGACCGAAGAACGCACGTGTCAAAATTGTAAATCCGAGTTCACCATAGAATCGGAGGATTTCGGCTGGTACGAAAAGTTCAAAGTGCCTCCTCCCACGTGGTGCCCTTCGTGCCGCTTCTTCCGGCGGGCTCTTTTCAGAAACGAAAGAAAGCTTTTCAAAAGCACCAATCCGTTGAACGGCAAGCCGATGCTTTCATTCTGGCCGCCCGAGAGCGGATTCACGGTCTATCCCGACAAAGATTTTTGGAGCCAAGAGGCATGGGACCCGCTTCAGTACGGCCGGGACTTTGACCCTAGCCGCCCCTTTTTGGAGCAGTTGCTTGAACTTTTCAAGAAGGTTCCCAAGATGGCAACGTTTGCGATTAACATGGTGAACAGCGAATATTCGGGCAATGCTGACGGTCTTAAGAATTGCTACCTTCTCTTCAATTCCAATCATACCGAAGACAGCGCCTACGGAAACGGCGTTGATTTCAGCAGTAATTGTTACGACAACTCGCATGTTCAGAAATCACAGCAATGCTATAACTCTTTTTGGCTCACGAATTGCTACCAAACGCATTATTCCGCGCAGTGTGAAGATTGCATCAACGTTTGGTTTTCAAAAAACTGCCGGAGTTGCGCCGATTGTTTCGGGTGCGTGAACATGCGTTCAAAAAAATATTGCATTTTCAACGAGCAGTATTCCAAGGAAGAATACGAGAAACGCCTCGCAGAGATGGCTTTGCACAGATGGCAAGGCATCCAACCGGCAGGAAGGCGGGCGCACGCATTCTGGCTCACGCATCCGAATAAAAGCATGCAGGGCGTCCAAAACAACAATGTTTCGGGAGAATATATAACCCATTCCAAAAACGTGCATAAGAGTTACTTAATTCGTGAGTGCGAAAACTTAAAATACGTGCAGTATTCGCAGGTTCCCTCAAGCCGTGATTGTATGGATGCGTCCCTTATCGGCTCAAAATCGGAACTTTTTTATGAAGTGGCCGTTAGTGGTTGGAATGCGGCGGACCTTAAATTCTGCTGGGATTGTTGGGACGGGGGACGGCAAATGGAATATTCAATTGATTGCCACAGAAACGGGGCGAATCTTTTCGGTTGTGTAGGGATTATGGACCAGCAATATTGCATTTTGAACAAGCAGTATTCAAAAGAAGAATACGCCGTGCTACGCGAACGGATAATCAAACATATGAACGACATGCCCTATGTTGATAAAAAAGGCAGAGTATATAAATATGGCGAATTCTTCCCGCCGGAATTCTCTCCGTTCGCTTATCAGCACACCATCGTACCGGAGCATTTCACGATGACACGCGAGGAGGTGGAGGCGTTCGGCGCACGGTGGCAAGATCCGAACCCGACCGAATATCAGACGACGATGCCCGCTTCGGCAATCCCAGATTCCATCAAAGATGTGAGCGACGACATTTTGAAGGAGATTATTCAGTGCGAAAACTGCAAGCGTGCGTATCGGCTTATCCAGCCCGAACTGCAATTCTTGAAACAACTTGGTATCCCCGCGCCGCGTACCTGTGTGGATTGCCGGCATAGCGAACGGATTGCACAAAGAAACAAAAGCAAGCTTTATGCGCGCCGTTGCGGTTGCGCAGGGCAAAAATCCGAGAGCGGCATTTACACAAATACCGCAAAGCATTTTCATAGCACATCATCGTGCTCCAACGAATTTGAGACCAGCTACGCGCCGGAGCGGCCGGAGATAGTGTATTGCGAAAGTTGCTACAATGCTGAAGTGGCATGAATGAAGACAACAACAGAGTGGTATGATGCATCATACCACTCGTATCAAGCCCATGAATTCAGAGACGAAAACCTGCCAAAATTGTAAATCCGAGTTCACGATAGAACCCGACGATTTCAGCTTTTATGAAAAGATAAAGGTCCAGCCGCCGACGTGGTGCCCGGAGTGCCGGTATATCCGGCGGCTTTTGGACAGGAACGAATATAATTTCTGCAAGAGAAAATGCGACGCAACGGGAAAAAGTATCATTTCCATTTATCGGTCGGATGCGCCGTTTCCCGTATACAATCAGGAATATTGGAAGTCCGACGCGTGGGACCCCACACAATACGGCCGTGACTTTGACTTTAGCCGGCCGTTTTTTGAACAGTATGAAGAACTTCGGCGTGCCGTGCCTCATTTGGCGATGGTGAATTCCAACAGCGTCAACAGCGAATATACGAATCAAGCCCAAAACAACAAGGATTGCTATATGCTTGTCACAAGCGACAGGTGCGAGAAATGCATGTATGGCAGTTGGTGCGAAAAATCTTTTCTTTGTTCTGACTGTTATATGACAGAAAAAAGTGAATTTTGCTACGAGTGTATTAACGTCGCGAAATGCTCGGGTTGCGCCTGGTGTTATGATTGCTCGGACTGCATAGGCGTTTACTTATCAAGTAACTGCCGCGGATGCTCAAATTGCTTCGGGTGCGTCGGGCTTCGCAACAAACAGTACCATTGGTTCAATGAAAATCTAGGAAAAGAGGAGTACGAAAAACGCCTCCAAACATCTCATTTAAACAGGGGGTTTTTGCAGGAAGCGCGCGAAAAGTTTTCCCGATTGCGCTTAAGCATCCCGGTGAAATTCTATCACGGGATGCAGACGCAAAGCTCTTCCGGCGATTACATTGAAAATACCCAGCGGGCGCGGTCCGCATTTAACTGCCGCGACAACAAGGATACCGCATATATGCAGGACGCGTGGCAGCAGAACGAAGACTGCCGAGATTGTACGGAAATAATCGTCGGACAGCTTTCATACGAAACGCAGGGGGTTGATTCTCCGCATCGGACAATCGTGGCGCGGAGCTGTTTTAACACCATTACCGACTCTTGCTATTGCGACATGTGTTTTGGGACAAGCAATTGCTTCGGCTGTTTCGGCCTTAAGAAAGGATCGTATTGCATACTGAACAAGCAATATTCCAAAGAAGAATACGTGGAGCTGAAGAAAAAAATCATTGAACATATGGAGAAAACGGGAGAATGGGGACAATATTTTCCTCCGGAGGTTTCACCGTTTACCTACAATGAAAGTATGGCGCAGGACTATTTTCCGCTTTCCAAAGCCGAAGCGCTCGCGAAAGGATACTCGTGGCGCGACAGGGAAAAGCAGGAATATCAAGTTACGATTCCCGCTTCAAAACTCTCCGAAACGATTGCTGAAACAAATGACTCCATTTTGAACGAAACTATCGGATGTATCTCGCAAGAATCGCCAGGAGAGAAAGAAAACCGCCCGCTTTGCGTCGGAGCATTCCGCATCGTTCCATTGGAGCTTGAGATATACCGGAAACTTCAAATTCCCTTGCCGCAAAAATGTTTTCCGTGCCGGCGGACTGACCGGTTCACGCTTCGCAATCCACGCCGTTTGTGGAAAAGGGGATGCCAGTGCCGAGGGAAGGCGGACGACTCACAACTTACGACTGACGACAAGGGCGCATCGCGATACGCGAATACGACAGCCCATTTTCACGGCGGGGAGCCCTGCCCCAACGAATTTGAGACCTCCTATGCGCCCGACAGGCCGGAGATCGTGTATTGCGAAAGTTGCTATAACAGTGAAATAGCGTAACATCATTATTCTCTTATTCGTGAGAATAAGAGAATAGTTTCAGAGCGAACGACAGGGTACTATGATGCATCATAGTACCCTCTTGTGGAGCGGAGGAAGATGAGAGTTGTTATTAAAGCGAAGTTGTTTAGCGAGAACATACACGCCGAGTGGTATGATGCATCATACCACTCTCTTATGAGGCTGGGGAAAGGGGGACAAGCAAAGCTGCCGAAGCGAAATAGCACAAATAAGAACATTCTTATTCTCATGTTCTCAAGAACATGAGAATAGGGGGATTCGTTCTCTCTTTGCCGTATTGCCACTTAAGGACGTCGGACGTCCTTGCGCTTTTGATGGGATGAATAAGACGAATAGGGCCGATATGACTGATATGACCGATAGGACAAATAAGACAAATAGGATTTATAAGAAACGAAATCCTCTGGCTCGCACGGCTTCGCCACCTCCTTTGAGAAAGGAGGAATGAAATTAGGGGGCTTGATTTCCTAATTATGCTATAATATAGCACAGATTCTTCAGCTTTGAGAAAGCGAGCGGGACGCGGGGAGGAGTTCTTCCTTTGCGGCTCTCTGCGGGTCATGCAGGGGGTTTCTTCGGGGAAAGGAGGAGTCCATGAGACAGAGGGGCTGCAACTGCTCCTTGTCTGCTTCCGCCGCGCCCCGCGCGGTCTGAGAGGGGGTGATCCAAAAGTAGTCCCCCCTTCTCCGTCCCGCTCGCGACCAACAAGCTTGGGGTGCTCCGCGTAGCACCCCTTGTTTATTTTTCCGGGAACACAATTACCGAAAGCCCGTTCTTGTCCAGAAAGAAAAATTTATTTCCTTTTTCGTCATACATTCCTTTTTCCGTTTCCGCGACAGGCGTGATGTTTTCCTGCGCGCTATCGTCCAGGTCAAGCAGTGCTACGCGGTCGGCATAGTGAAGAAAAAGATTGTGGGCATCCGCATGCCACGAGAGTTCGCCGATACTTTCGGCGTTCTGGGTATTGAATCTCCAATAGTCCTTCGCGTCGCGCAGAGAGAATATCTCAATGCTTTTATGTTCCAGCGCGGCGATTTTGTCCCCGTTTGCGGTGAACGCAATATCGCGCACGTCGCTCGCGAGCTTTTTGGGGGCGTCGTCGCCGGTGTCATAGAGATACAGCGAGCCGTCGCGCTGGAGGATGGCAAGGACATTGGAATTTACCCAGGCGAGCTTCGCGGTTTCACCCGCCAATGCGCCGCCGACCATCCGCGAGAGTTTGGTGGATTTCTCGTAGAGCCCGACGGTTGAAGTTGCCGTTCCGGTATTCGCAATCGCCCACGCGATAAACGATTTTCCCACCACCTGCGCCGTGATAGTCCGCGCAGAAGTTTTCGCGAGCCCGCCTACCATCTTTTTTTCCGTGTCTATGAGGGATAGCGCGTGCGGGGAGAGCGCGATTATTTTCGTGCCATCCTCCGGGTCAAAGGAAAATTGTGCATCTTTCCCTGTAATGCCGAGTTTTGCAAGAAGAGAGGAAAAATTCGTGGAAGTCGCGTAGGTAAGGTCGTGTAAAAAAAGCGCGCCCGTCGCCCCGTCCCGCGCGAGCGCCCGCCCGCCGTCCGCCGTTACGTCCAAAATGTCCGTTCCCCGCAATTTCTGATTCTTGTAGTGCAACTCGCCTCCGACGAGCGTAATCGGTTCACTTCCCGCAAGCCACACATTCTTTGCGCTTCCGGTTGCGACCGCGGTTGCGGCCTCCGGCACGAGTAGAGCGTACTTTGCCTCCGCCACTTTCGCCGGCTCCACGGAAAGCGTCCGTTTCCACGGGCGATACCCCTCGCGGGAGAGCGTGAGCGTATAAGAACGGGGGAAGAGCCCGTTCACGAGCGTGCCGGTCTGGAAAAAGCCCCCATTCGGTTTTATGTGCTTCCCATCAAGCGCAATGGCGGCATCGCGCGGGGCGCTTTGCACGTAGATAGCCCCCACCTTTTTGAGCGCAAACGAAGGGATGTCAAGACGCCACCCCTGTGCATAACCCGCCACCCCTATCCCTATGAGAAAAAACAGGAAAACCAAGGCATAAAACAGGATTTTGCGGAAAAA
>MHLB01000016.1:25705-26775 GCA_001818895.1 Candidatus Liptonbacteria bacterium RIFCSPLOWO2_01_FULL_53_13 | reverse complement strand
TTTCGTCATGGGCTACATTCTCCGGCGTCTGTTGCAATGCCTTCATCACATCGCCCAGCTCAAGTTGTAGTGTCCTGTCGTCTCCTCTGTGTCTCGCTATTTCTTCCGCAGTCGCCTCGGCAACACATCCGTATACCGCAGCGCGCGCTTCAGCTACAGCCATTAGCTCGGCGGGTTTCCCTTTATATTGCTTAAGGAGCGGTTTCAGCTCCGCAAGCAAGTGCTCTCTCTTTTCTCGGCTTAATCTACTAAAGAGATTTTTCATCCGTTCAAAGGGAGCACTGCCCTCTCTCGCTTCCCCGCTCACCACGCCGCCAAGCGGTGACCTCGGTTCAAATGATGCGGGCGTGAATCGTTCTTCTTGCGCCATATGTTTATTTTTTTGTTATTAATTATTTGTCGTTGTTGTTAGTTGTCAATTATCCGGCTTCGCCAGATCTCGCGCAGCGAGATGAGTTTTCATCCCGATGCGAGCGCCGCTTTCACATGCCTCACCAAGGTCGCCGCATAGCCGTATTCGTTATCATACCACGAAAGGACTTTTACCAAATCCCCGTCCACCACCTTCGTGAACGACAGGTCCACGATGGCGCCGTAGGGCTCGCCCAAAATATCGGACGACACGATCTGGTCTTCGGTCACTTTCAAAATCCCCTTCCAGCGCGGGTCCGCCGCCGCTTTGCGGAAGATGTCGTTTATTTCCTCTTTCGTCGTTTTCCGCTTCGCGACGAACGTGATGTCCGCCACGGAGCCGGAGGGTACCGGCACGCGCAAGGCGATGCCGTCAAATTTTCCCGCAAGCTCGGGAATGACCTTCCCCACCGTGACCGCCGCGCCGGTCGTTGACGGCACGATATTTTGCGCCGCGGCGCGCCCGCGCCTGAAATCCTTGCTTTTCACCGAGCCGTCCACCAGATTCTGCGTGGGCGTGTAGCCGTGGACGGTGTTCAATACCGCTTTCACGACGCCCGGATTTTCCGCCATCACTTGTATCACGGGCGCGGCGGCGTTCGTCGTGCACGAACCGTTTGAGGTGATTTTCGCGCCGGCGATTGTCTGCTCGTTTATCC
>MHLB01000016.1:18560-25652 GCA_001818895.1 Candidatus Liptonbacteria bacterium RIFCSPLOWO2_01_FULL_53_13 | reverse complement strand
TCGTCTTTGGACGGTGCGCTGATAACGACGCGCTTCGCGCCCGCCGTAAGATGCACTTTTGCTTTTTCAAACGATTCAAAGAGCCCCGTGCATTCCACGACAAGGTCAACGCCGAGCGCGCCCCACGGCAACTGCGCCGGGTCTTTTTCCTGCAAAAAGAGCGCTTTGTTTTTACCGACCACAAGATATTTTTTTCCTCCCTCATCCGCTACCTTCACCTCCACGCCATATCTGCCGTAGACCGTGTCATAGCGCAAAAGATACGCAAGCGCATCGGCGTCACCGAGGTCGTTTATCGCAACGATGTCCATGTCCGGGTCGCCCGCAGCAAGTTTGAAAAATGTCCGCCCGATTCTCCCGAACCCGTTGATGGCGATTTTTGATGGCATGTATATAGTATACCACATTACTTGAAACGAACGAGGGCCTATACCAACGATGGCACAGACCCTTACGACCGGACGACTTCAAGTGTGAGCTTCCCGGAAAGGACGAACATCCAGAGCGCGACGCCCATTGACAGTATGGGGTCGATACGCGTCACGCCTATTGAGAAAACGGAGTCAATGTGCGCCACGCCCGCCACCCACACGAACGCCGTGCCGACGATGACGGCGATGCTCATGAGGAGGTCAGAGATCACATGCGCCAGTGAGGTCTCGCGGGTGTGTTCCTCTTTCTCGGAGTGGTGCCCTTTGTTGAGCCACCACCATTGCGCGATGTTCCCGAGAAGTCCCGCCCAGGCGACCCCGAACGCCCACTCTGCCTCAACGTGGACCGTGGGACCGAAGAACTTCCAGATCGCCTCGCAAAGCACCTCGCTCGCAGCGCCGACAAGGAGCACGATGTTGAAAAACGCTCCACGCCGTCGGATGCGTCCCTCGCGCTCGGGGCTGATCCCGTTGTCCCTTAGGACGATCATGGAGACTACGAACGAGACCCCTTGGGCGATCGCGTCGGAGAGCGCGTGCCATCCGTCGCCCTTGAGGAACAGAACCCTCGCCCATTCCCCCACGCCGATTTCCATCGGACCGACGACGAGCGGGATGAGCGTCGCTCCTGCGTACCGCAACACTTCGCAGGTGCACGGATTGATGCGGCAAACTCTAAAGTGCGCCATCCGCACACCTCCTTTCCTTTCTCAAGAGGGATGTGCTCCCCTTTGCTGCTTCCACCCTATCTCTTTTTTGGTGCTTTTTGCAACTTTCCCCCGCAATCGAGTATTGTCTAAAGCTCCATAACTTTTATATCGTTGTCATTCCCGCGAAAGCGGGAATCTATGTTCCCTCCCTATTTTTCTGGATCCCCGCCTACGCGGGGATGACACATGGGAGGGGTTTTCTAAACGTGCTCTACTCCGTAATCGTCACCGCGTTTCCTGCGGCGATGCCGTAGTCCGCAACCGCGCCGGCACGTAGTTCAAGCACGGTGTCGGCCGGACTCGGCGGATAATAGGAGGTGAGCGAAAGCATCGTTTTCTCCGGCTCCGGCGGCACATCCTCCGTCACGCCGACCACTTTGCCGTCGCGAATCCAGACAATGTCAATCGGGAACTTCATATCCTTCATCCAAAATCCGTAATCGCCGGGCGAACCGAATGTGAAAAGCATTCCTTCGTTTTCGCCGAGCGCCTCGCGCCCCGAAAGCCCTTGCGAGCGCCCTGCGGCGGTGTCACGCACCTCTATGTTAAAAATACGGCCTCCTATCGTAAGCGTGGCGCGCCTTCCGGCCGTGTCAAACCCGAACCCTCCAAAATACACGACGAGCACCGCGGCGAATACGATAATAATGCCAAGAGATATCATGTTCGGTTTCATATCTTATGCAATATAGTGTATCATAGAACGATTGAAAGGTCGTTTTTCATTCATCTACTGTTATTTATCACACGTATTTATGAGATCACTCCATAAGATGTGCGCAAATCGTTCCTTGGGGCTTTTATTGTTGCGCCTCGCGCTCGCGGCGGTCTTCATCAGCGCCGGATGGGAGAAAATTCAGAATATGCCGGCGACGGTAAGCGCTTTCGGGAGCATGGGTTTCCCGGCTCCTCTCGCCTACCTTACCGCATGGGTTGAATTCCTGGGAGGCATCTCTCTGCTCCTCGGTTTTTGGACATGCGTAAGCGGCTCCTTGCTCGCCATCGTGATGCTTGTGGCAACTTACGTCTTGAAAGTGAAAGTGGGCGCCGGATTTTCCGGTCCGGGCGGGTATGAGTTCACTCTCACGCTCCTTGCCGCAACGCTTTGCGTAGTGTTCGCAGGCCCGGGGAGATACGCACTCGCGCGCGGATGCTGCGGCGGGAAATGCATGGTCGGCGGCGAGTGCAAGCCCTGCGGGGAATGCAAACCCGGAGAGAAATGCGAACCGTGCGAATCCGGCGGGAAAAACTGCTGTGGCATGAATTGCGAATCCGGCGAGAAGAAATAATTCTTGGCGGAAAAATTCGTGTTATCAAAAATCCGGCAATGCGTGCCGGATTTTTGGTTCTCTCTTGCTAATGGCTTCCGCCGAAGGCGGATCCGCCTCGGGCGGAAAGTCCTAATGGCTATTGGCTGACAACGCATACGCCGCAATCCCGAACGCGACGCTCACGTTAAGCGATTCCTTGCTTCCTCGCATCGGAATTTCCATAATGACGTCCGCCCTGCGGAGCAACACGGGCGGGATGCCGCGCACCTCGTTGCCGACCATCAGTGCAATGAGTTTGAGCTTTGAGCTGCTAGCTTTTAGGGAATAATACGGAACCGAATTTTTGGATTGTTCAAGCGCGACAATCACATATCCTTCCGCGCGCAGTTTTTTGAGCACGTCACCGACGCGCCGGATTTTTTCCCACGGCACGGATTTTTCCGCGCCAAGCGACACCTTCGCGAATTGCGGCACGGGTGCGCCGAAGCGATTTATCGGCGCGGGAGTAAAGCCGGTCAAAAAGATTTTCGCGATGCCCGCGCCGTCCGCGGTGCGAAACATTGAGGCGACATTATGCACGCTCCGGATGTTATGGAGTACGGCGACGAGGGAGGCGGCATGTGTTCGTTTTTTGCGCATCATACGGTTGTGTTTCTTGAATATATAGTGTACAATGTGCGCGGTTCTTTCGCACGGTCGCACTTTTTCGGCTTTCCGTCTACAACAAGAGGGATGAGTGATTAAAAAAATCAAGAGGCATGTCAAGAAGTTCCCGCGCGTGGTTGCGGGAACGATCGCCATAGCCGTGGGAACGACTGCCGTAGCTGTTTTTTTTCTTCCTGGAGGAGGATTGGCTCTCGGCTTCCTTCTCCCGCAAGAGATGAAAGCGGTAGCGAAGAAGAAGGCGTTACAGCACGCGCGGGCAATCGGGAATCTCGTAAGGAGCCTCCGCCCGCACAAGGCGCGGCACCACCGGTAGCGCACGCCGACTCGCATCGCAACGGGAAAGTCGTACACCTATAGATTCACATCACGAGGGGGGCCAGCACGGTCTCCCTCTTCGTATTTTTCACATCAAAAACGTTTTATTGCTCGCGACAAGGAAAAATTTGCGAAGTGAAAAATACCCTGAGCGAGCGAAGCGAGTCGAAGGGTTTCCTTAATTTAGGTTATGCACAGAACGCTCTTCCCTTTTCTTTTTCTTTCAGATACAATTCGGTTGGGTCTCGATAGGTAGCTTAGTTTCCTATAGTGAGAATTCCGAATCCAGCAATGGAGTCGCTTGTTAACTTGTTATTGTTTTGTCCACACTCCAAAAAAGATGCGAAGGGGAATTTATAATAGTAGTGAGTGATAAGTTGTTGGTAATAAGTTTCGGACTACGCCGTGCACCGGCGGATTTTTTATTTGTTTTCCCGCAAGAACCCCGTCCGCATGCGGACGGGATGAATTGCGGTTTGAAAACAAATAACCCCGCACCAACCGCAGGATAAATAGTTACCTACACGAAACAGAGCCGTAGGCGATTCTGCGCGCAGAAATATTGTTTAGAAAAGTATGCGAACGGTTTGGTGCTGGGGTTCTCGTGCGTCAAAGGGTCGCCCTTTGCATATGCGCAAAAATGATGAGGGCCTCGTCCCGATGCGTCGGGACGAGGCCTCGTGTTGGCGACGAAGCGCCGTGCGGGTACGGCGCCGCCGTTACGCGAACTTGTTCTGCGAACAGGCCGCGAGCTCGCGGCGCGTCTCGCGGCGCTGGAGCGCGCGGGCGATGCGCTCTTCGTCCGCCTCTGTCGGGGTGAACAGCTCACCGAGAGAGATGACCTCTCTCCGCCCAAGCTTTCTCGCCACAAGCGGTTCGCCTTCTCCTTGCTTGCCTCTCGTAGCGATCCTCGCATACTCGAAGGCCTGTCCCCTGTTCCCTGCGGAGAGGAGTGCGACTTTCTCAGCGATGCGCCCTTCTCTCACATGGAAAACGAGGTACGTGTCACGGTGACGGCGTCGTTGCGGCATTGCATCACCCCTCTCTCTTGCCGAACTTGCGTGCGCCACGCTTGCGCCATTCGCCGAATGTGAATCCTTCGGCGCAGGAGATCTTCCGGACGAACTTCTTGCTCTTCTTCTTCTTCGCGCACTTCAGGCAGAAGTAGTTGCCGCCGTCGCGCGCGAGAACCCCCTTGCACCTTGGGCCGTGCCATCCAACGAGGGCAAAGGGCGCGAGCGGAACCCGCTCCGTGTCGGAGAGCCACCTCCCCGTTTCTGGATGCCCCGTGAGCGTGTCGCCGTTCCCCAGTGGAATCGGCGCGAAGTTCACCCACGTGTCCGCCTCGGCTTCGTCGGAAACTGCGCTCGCGACTTCGGTTGGCATCTCGTCGTTCTCCTTCCCCGAAAAACGCAGTGCATACCCTCTGCTTCCCTCTTTATACTCCCCTCCTTTTGTCCGCGCAACTTCCGGCATTGGCTCAATTCCCACCATTTGAGCCAATCAATGGCTCAACGGGAAAGAAATTTCCGGCGAGGCGAACAAAAAACGCCCCGTGTGGCGTGTGGGCGAAAAGTATTGGAGGGGGTCCGTCGCGTTGCGAGTTATGCATTGCGGCGGAGCCCCCTCTCGTTGTTGCTTGGGCGGGCACGGGCGGGTGGTGCAGTAGCGCGGTTCGTTACTCGGTCCCGCCTCCTCCCGTCGCGCCCTCCTCGGCAGGCGCGAGCGGTTCGCGCACCCGGCAGACCGAGCCGACGAACGCGGACGTGCGAGCAATCTCGTCGCGGTGCGTGCGCCAGTCGTCGAAGGTAGCGACACTGCCGGGAATCGTCCCCTTGAACTCGTGCCCCACCTCCGCGCACGCTAAGCAGAAGTATCCTTCGCCCTTCTCGCGGACGAGACGACCTCCGCAATCGGGTCCGTGGTAGCCGATGACGGCTCCCTCTCCGGCCGGAATCGGGCATCCGCCGGAAAACCACCTCTGCGGGTCGCACGACAGAGGACCCGTGAGCGTGTCTCTGTCCGTAAGCGGAATCGGCGTGAACGGAACCAATCCCTCATACGGCAGGTGAATCAGACTCCATCCCGTGAACATATTCTGCCTTTCTCCTTGGAAAACGAAACCCTTACGCCCTGCTCCCCCTTTTGCTCTTCTCTTTATACTCCCCTCCTTTTGTCCGCGCAACTCCATGAAGATTTGATATGAGAAAACAAATCGCGCCACTCTTTGGCGCGTGGGCGAAAAGTATTGGAGGGGGTCCGTCGCGTTGCGAGTTATGCATTGCGGCGGAATCCCCCTCTCGTGTTGTTCGGGCGGGCGCAGGCGGGAGCAGTTTGTTCCTAGTGGATTCTTCCACCTCCCGTCAGGCACTCCTCGCGGATCGCCTCGGCGCGCATGGCGCGCACCTGCGCGAGCTTCGTCTCGCTCTCGGCCCACTGCTGGAACTTCTTGAACGAGCTCATCTTCCGGGGGAAGCGGAAGAGCTCTTCGCAGGCGTCGCAGATGACGTGGACATCCGCTTGTCTCGTCCGCCAGCGGAGCCGCACCTTCTGGCAGTCATCTTCGCCCCAGACGTGCCAGCCGACTAGGGACGTAACGCTCCTGCCCCGAGAGAGTCTCACGAGCGTTTTCATTGCTCCCACGAAAATCCCCCGTGTCGTCCGAATCGTCCTTTCTCCCTTCTTGGTTGCCACACTCACCCGGGTCCATCCCTCCATCGCTTCAGCCATGGCGATGACCCCCTTTCTGTTTCTTTTTTACCACGCCCACCCCATCCGCGCAACTTTTCACCGCGCGAGCGGGCAGAACGGGCATTGGCTCAACTCCCACCATTTGAGCCAATCAACGGCTCATGCTCCAATACACATACACCTTCCACGCGAACAACAAAAAAAGCGCCGCTCCAATCATCGCGAGGAACGCGATGAAAAACTTTGAGCGCGCCGAGGGGTGCATAATTGTTTTACGACGAAGCGATGTAATTCATATGCACGATGGTCGCGCGGTTTTGGACTTCAATCGTAATCACAAGCGTGCGTCCGCCGATGTCCGCGGAAATCGCGCCGACATTATCCGAAACGCTTTGCGAACGGATGGCCCATCCGGTCTTCGTGAAAAACTCTTCGTATGCGGCGAACACGGCGCGGGGCGTCATGCCGATGCGCACGTCAATCTTCCGCGAAACCGCGCTCTCCCCTACGCGCTCCATCGCGCCGTTCAGCACTTCGGGGTCCGTGCCGAGAATGTACCACCGCGGAAATCCTTCAGGGAGTTTCGCGATGGATGAGGCGGAGAGCAGGGGCATTTTTTCCTCATATCCCGTCCCGCTTTGGCGCGACACGCGCGTCACGCCCCACCACACAAGCGCGCCGACCACGAGTACGGCAAAAACCGCGACGAATGCGAACGCGGGGCTTTTCTTCTCCATTACGATTTTATCCTCAGGCATATTCTTGGGGATATTCACGTGGATATCCATATGGGTTGATTATAACATACCGGAAGCGGAGGGGTGTGCATAACTCCCTGCCCGACGGCTAGGCGGGCGACGCCCCGCCCCCGAGGCGGGGGTCGGAGCCCCGACCTATTGTTTCCGACCCTCTAGGTCGTAGACCCGGAGGGCGTCGGGGCTTCCTTCCCGTTTTTGGACAGTCGCCCTTTGGGCGTTGTCCAAAAACCTAACCGCCACTTCCCGCCGA
>MHLB01000016.1:17398-18491 GCA_001818895.1 Candidatus Liptonbacteria bacterium RIFCSPLOWO2_01_FULL_53_13 | reverse complement strand
AGGCGCGTTTGCGCGTCAAGCGCGGGGAAAGAACCGAGCGTGATGAGCGTGACGGGAATCAAAAGCCACTGCAGGAGATACACGAAGTATTTATGTTTCCCGAACTGGTTCGGTTTCGGCGGAAGAAGCAAGAGCGCGAGCACTGCGGAGGTGGCGATGCCAATCATGGAAAGCCCGACGATGAGGCGCGTGAGATGCGGAAGATTGTAGGACAGAAGCGTATCGTTGAATTCCGTTCCTCCCATAAACACGGGAAGCCAGCCGAGCGCGAAGATGAGAAGCGAGTTCGTCGCCCACGAGTGCCTGCCCTCAAGGTCAACGGACGCCCAATACCATTTTTTCCTGCGCGGGATTTTCGGGTCGGTGCGGAATCCTTCCAAAAGGTACGGCGTGTTTTCCACGCCCCACGCCCAGCGCCGTTGTTGCCGATAAAGATTTTTCACCGTCTGCCAGAGGGTCGGCGCGGCGTTCGCGTCCATGGACACGGGGTACTCAAGCGGCACGACGCGGAAATCGCCGTGATAGTGCAAATACCCTTGCCAAAAAATGCGCGAATCCTCCGACACCACGTCCTTGTGCCAAAAGCCGATGTCCACGAGCGCCTGAAACGGAAGCGACTGCGAGGAAAAGGTCGTAAGCCGTTCGGGGCGCGCCTGTTGCATCATCTGCCAAAAGGTTGAGGAAAACGATACGACGCGCGCCAAAGCGGGCGCATCAAAAATATTATTCGTGAAAAGCGGAATGGGCTGATAGACGGCACGGAGGCGGTCGGGCGCCTCAAGGAACGCGTGCGTGAGCCTTCCGAAATATTCGGGAAATACCTGCGTATCAATATCAAAGACGGAAACGAGAACCTTGTCGTAGGCGATGTGCGCCGGGTCTATCAAGAGCCGCTTCGCTTCCTTTGCCGCCCACGCATCGTTCGCACCCTTGCCGGGAATCTCGCCCGGGAGCCCCGACGGGTGGAAGGTCAGCAAAAATTTTCCGAAGGCATTGCCGAACTCGCGCTCCAGGCGCTGTCCCGTCGCCTTCGCTTCCTCTCCCCCGCTTTCTTCAACCGAGAGCACGACGAACAATTTATCCTTCGGATAAT
>MHLB01000016.1:10927-17346 GCA_001818895.1 Candidatus Liptonbacteria bacterium RIFCSPLOWO2_01_FULL_53_13 | reverse complement strand
GTGCATCGGGAAAATGACGAGGTGATATATTGATTGCCAATCGCCAATCGCCAATCGCGGATCGTTCGGATCACGGCGGAAATCCTTTTCCAGTCTCGCGATCCAATCTACCGCGAGATTTTTTTTCATTGATTGAAAGGTCGCGCGCAGATGGAAGGAAAGATATATCGTTTTGAGAAACCAATAGATGTCAAAAAGAATGATAAATACCGCCGCGAAAGTCGGCGCCCAGCGCGAAACCGCGAACATGCCCAAAATCGTCGCCCAGGCAAGCGCGGCGGGAAGGATTTCGTAGAAGCGTTTCATGCCTTTTTTGCGTCTTTTATAACCTATCACCGAACGCCCCCGCGCGCAATTGACTTTTGTTTTGTGAGAGGTAATCTTCAAGAAGACAAGCGGGAGGACCGCTTGTGGGAGGACTCCAATGGTGTGGACGTGGAATCTGAAGTGTCGTGATTGCGGGAACGAGGTGATGGTACGCTTGCGCGCAGACATCTCTCCCGAGCATCCGCAAGTCGTGCTCTGCAGGAGCGCCAACGGAAACAGATCTTGCGGGGTGCCCATCGCGGTACTGCATCGCATTGAGCAGGCCGTAGACAGAATGGAAGTGCCCGATGCACCCGAAGATTCCCGCGCGGAAGGCGCGACCACCGCGTGAGTTTTGCCAGTTTCTCATCAAGAAAAAACAAAAACTGGCGCACATCTTCCGCAACGCTCAAAAGTATGCTAAAACTTGTTACGTGAGTGGCGATTCGCGATACGCCATCTGCGATTTGCCGTTTCGCTTGGCCTCATCGTCCCCACCCAAGGCGGGCAGGTAATGGTTAGTCGTGCCTGAGGCAGATCGGCTTCGGCTGAGACGACGCCCTTTTCCGCCCAAGGCGGATCCGCCTCCGGGCGGACACGGACTTACATATAAACAAAGTTAAAAAACGACAAACTGGCCTCATCGTCTAATGGTTAGGACGACGCCCTTTCACGGCGTAAATCGGGGTTCGATTCCCCGTGGGGCTACGAAAACAAACACAAGCAACCTCGCGTTGCTTGTGTTTGTTTCTCGTCGTTTCTTGTAGGGAATCGAACTGGGAAAGGGGTCGGGGAAACGGAAGTTTCCCCGTGACGGAAGTACTGAAACCGAAGGGTTTCAGGGAGCGAGCGGAGCGAGCGACGTTCGATTCCCCGTGGGGCTACGCTTAGTTTTTGTTAACGAGGAACGAGTTTAAAAAAACTTGCGCCCCGCCATCGGCGGGGCGGTAAATCAGGTGATTTTTTGTTTCGCAAGAACCGCAGTCCTGGGCGTATAGACCAATTCGCGCGAATCGGTCTATAGAAACGGCAGCGAAGAGCTACGACCATTTCCGTACCCCGCAATCTCAATCCACAAATATATTCCGAATTGAGATTGCGGGGTGAACCGGACGCACAAAACCCCCACGCTTGGCGTGGCGGGTTCTGCGAATATCCTTGAGGCGTTTTCCTACGAACCGCTAAGTGCGTTCAGTTTTGCGCGCGTCTTCGGGCCTACGAGTCCATAGGCGGAATCGGCTGCGGTCGTGATGCCGTATTTCAGCTGGAATCTCTGCACTGCTCTTTTGGTAAGTGAGCCGAAATATCCCGTCACTTTTCCTTCGGGATAGATGTCCGTGCCCAATGCCTTAAGCGCTTGCTGGAGGAATGTCACTTCCGCGTTTTCCGTGCCAAGCGACAGGGTCTTCGCAAACACATGCGCGACGCCCGTAACGCCGGTCCCGAGAGACGGAACGGTTCCCCCCATGCTCAACACGCGCGCCTGAAGCGCCCGAAGTTGGGCAAGTAATGCGGCGATTTGATTCTGCAAAGCCGCATTGGAACCCGCCGCAGGCGCGGCAGTCGTAGCCGTGGTGGTGGCCGTCGTGGTCGTAATAGGAGGTGTGTATCCCCCGCCACCTCCCCCACCTCCGCCGCCACTCACGATGGAACCCCCGGTAGAAACGCCCCCCGTGGGAGTGCACGCGGCTGCTGTCGGAGTAAACGTTACGGTTTGCGCCTGGCTGTTCGTGGCAGGAACATCAACTACCGCCACCTGTGCCGCGCTACAGGTAATACTCACCACGGCCGTCTGACCCGATGCGGTAAACCCGCGGGATGCGGAAGTGAAGCTGAATCCGCTTCCCCCTGGCACGGTAACTGCAATAGTCCCCACTCCTACGGTCAACGAGTTTGCGGTAGAACCGTTCAAGACGGTCACGCTGATTGCAGGGTCGGTAAGAGTAAGCGTGGTGTCTACGGGAAAACTAAGGTCCGCCGCATGCGCCGCGGAAGAAGAAAAGAGCAATGCAAGAGCGAATACAATGGCAACAACCGCTGGCACTTCTCCTCTCCTCTCAGAAAAAAGTTTGAGAGAAAGCGTGGAATAATCCATGTGAGGGTAGTAGTGAGAGAAGTTGATTAATGTTTCCAGACGTCAAACCGCCACGCTTGATCGGCAATCGCGCCGCTATTCGTAAACCCGGTATTGCACGCTTTAAATGCCACCACGTCCGTGGTAGAGGCATACGCAAGCCACGTCATATTCGATTGTGTTTCAATTCCATTGGTAACCGGCGTAGGACTCGCAACCACCGTATCACCGGCCGAGGTGCCAGTAACCGTGGTGCTCGTCGCCGTCGTGCAGGAAGAGCTCGCTACCGCGCCTACGGTGAATGTTCGGGTTCCAGAAAGATGTTTAAGAATGGCAGTTCCGCCGTTGATAGTAAGAGATCCATTGACGGTGCTTGAACCGGCTGCGAAAAGACCGCTTCCCGTGGCATTCGTAAACGTAATGCCAGTTGAGGAAGCCGTGGTAAAGTTGCCCGTGGTTGCTCGGAAGTTCGTGCCAGTCGCGTTTGTGAACAATAATGCCGGAATCGTGAATGCGCCGGTCCCCGCAGTTATCGCTCCGTTATTAGTGGTTTGAATAGAAAGCGTCCCCGTGCCGACGTCTATTGTGGACGCCGCATCGCCGGTAATGGCGGTGCCGGTAAAGGTAAGCGATGCCTGGGCAATAAGAGCCCCGGACAACACTACCGTGAGTACGACCAAGAATGCTCCCTCTATTTTTCTTTTATTCATCTGTAGAGCCGCAATATATGCGACAAAAATATTTAATTGTAAATGACCTTTATTTTATTAATATTGAGGAAAACAGAAACCGAGAAGCCGTGTTTAGGCCTCATAGGTTTTTATTATACCACGGAAGATGGTTGTACAGAGGGGGGGCTGTGGATAACTCCGATTACCCAAAAGGGGTGTCGGAGCTCTCTGCTTCGTCGGCAAGGCGGGCGACTTAGCGTCGGGGCTTTCTGTTCCGCCAAGAGTGGGTGAAGCTTGATTTCTCCGACAGATTCGCTTAATATAGAGAAATGGAGGGCGTCGGCTCACTCGAGCAGCTCGCGGACGGAGTCCTTCGCATTGAAGTTTCTTTAGCAAAGAAACCCAGCGGAAGGCCTCTGTCCCCTCGAGTGGACGGCTCCTCCTACCGAGAATCAAATGGAAGGAACAGCCATCCATAATCTTTCCTTGAGCCCGTTTTCGGGAATGCCGGGCGTTTTTCCGCGCGCGCTCGCGACGGAAGGGAGGACAGAAACGACGCAGGAGACCGGCGGGGTCCACATTTCCCTCCGCGCCGAAGAAATTTTCCATATCGGCAGTTTCGGCGCGACGAACTCGCTCGTGCTTTCCACACTTGTCTTTCTCCTTCTTGCCGGCACCGCGTTTTTCGGCAGGAAAAAATATGCGCTTATCCCCGGCAAAATCCAGAATATCGCGGAGCTCCTTATTGAAGGCATTCTTGACGTGATGGATTCCGTGCTCGGCGACCGCAAAAAATCGGAAAAATACCTCCCGCTCGTGGGAACTATCTTCCTTTTCGTCCTCTCCTCAAACTGGCTCGGGCTTTTCCCCGGCGTTGGCTCGCTCGTGGTCCGCGGCGTAGAAACCGCGCCGCTCTTCAGGGCGCCCGCCGCCGACCTCAACTTCACGCTCGCGCTCGCCATCGTGACCGTGGTCGCGGTGAACGTCCTGGGTGCGGCGGCGATCGGCGCGGGCGCGCATCTCGGCAAATTCTTCAATTTCAAGAATCCCGTGATGTTCTTCATCGGCATTCTTGAATTTGTGTCGGAATTTGCTAGAATGGTGTCGTTCTCGTTTCGATTGTTCGGGAACGTGTTCGCGGGCGAGGTACTGCTTACGATTGTCGGATTCCTTGTCCCCTACCTCGTGCCGCTCCCGTTTCTCTTTTTGGAAATTTTCGTCGGGTTCATTCAGGCCCTGATTTTTTCCATGCTTACGCTTGTCTTCGTCGGCATCGCGATAGCGGAACACGGGGAGGAGGCTCACGAACGGCAAACCGTGCACGGATAATCTCACAGAGAAACCATGAAACAAAAGATAAAGGTCGCAAACAAAGTAATCGCGAAAAACGCGAATTAAGCGAATATCGCAAATAATGCGAATAAGGGATTAGAAAACCATTCGCGATATTTTGAGAACATTCGCGATATTGGCGATTACTCTAAAAAATATGGAAATTGAAGCAGTAAAACTTTGGGCCGCGATGGGCGCGATTGCCATCGGCACGATTGCCCCCGCGATTGCCATCGGCTGGATCGGTTCCCGCGCGTCCGATGCCATCGGCCGCAATCCGGAAGCCGCGCCGAAGATCCAGACCGCAATGATTCTGGCAATCGCATTCGCCGAAGCCATCGCCATTTACGTGTTGGTTATCGCGCTCAGCATTAAATTCGTGTAGCATCAACGAATAGCGAATCTTGTTGCGAATTTACGAATGAATCCGATTCGAAAATGCGTTCCGCATTCGTTATTCGTTGATAGGGAGTGAATAAATATAGTTATGAGTGAACTGTTCCACAACCTCGGCATCGACTGGAAACTGCTTTTGAGCCAAGCGGTGAATTTCGGGCTCCTCATCATCGCGCTCCGCGCGTTCGCTTACAAACCGCTCGTGGCGCTCTTGAACGAACGTCGGGCGAAAATTGAAGAGGGGCTTACGAAGGCGAAGGAGGCGGACGTGCGCCTCGGCGAGGCGAACCTTCTCGCAAAAACAAGGGTGAAGGAGGCGGAGGAAGAAGCGCTCCTTATCCTGAAGAACACGGAGTACGAAGCGAAAACCCTTGAGGGTACGCTCGCGGCGAAAGCGCATGAAAAAGAAGCTGTGATGATGCGCGAAGCGGAAGAGCGCGCAAAGGCGAAAGGGGCGGAGGTGGAAGCGGCGTTCGCAAAAGAGACAGTGGCAATCGTGCGCGCCGCGCTTGTGAAAACGGTTGAGCTTTCCCCCGACGCGGTGGACGAAGCGCTCATCAAAAAAGCGGTGGTGGCGGTAAAACACGCTCCGTAAATTTTGCCCGACGAAATAATATGAAATACCACTATCGGATATACGCAAAGGCGCTTGCCGCAACGGCGGCGAAACATCTTTCTCCGGAAGCGGTTACGAAAGGAGCGCATCATTTTCTCGCCGTCCTTGAACGGAATGGAGACCGCGCCGCGCTTCCCAAGATCGTCGCGCTCGCGGAAGAGCTTTTTCTCAAGCGGGGCGGTAAGAAAAAAGTGGTAGTGGAAAGCGCGCGTCCGCTCGTGGCGCATGCGCGCGCGGAATTGGAAAATAAATTCGCGAAGGGCGACGTGATAGAAGAGAAAATCGTCCCTTCTCTCATTGCAGGCGTCCGCATCACGGTGAACGGAGAGGAACAGCTGGATATGTCGTTCAGCCATAAGATGAATAAGTTGTTTACTTAATGACCAATTTCTAATTACTAATTTCTAAGTAATGTCCAAATAAACCCAAACTAATCCATTGTTTAGAAATTAGAAATTTATCAATTAGAAATTATCACCAAATATGTCCTACGAACTGATTGAAAAACTGAAAAAAGAGATTGAGGGGTTTAAAGACGACGCGAAGTGGCACGATGTCGGGCGCGTGATTGAGGTGGGCGACGGCATCGCGAAGCTCTCCGGGCTTTCCAAGAGCTTGAGCCAGGAGTTGCTTGTGATTGAAACGAAAGGCGGTCCGCGGAGAGCGGTGGCCTTGAGTTTGGAAGAGGACACTATCGGCGCCCTCGTGCTTGATGACTATCTTTCCATCCAGAGCGGCGACACCGTGCGCGGTACGGGAGAGGTGCTTTCTCTGGGGGTGGGCGACGAGATGCTCGGGCGCGTGGTAGACCCCCTGGGAAACCCCCTGGACGGCAGAGGCCCTATTTTTTCAAACGAGAAAGGAAAGGTATCCGAAAAGCGCAAGCTTGAAACCAATGCGCCTTCCGTGCTTGCCCGCGAGCCGGTAAACACCCCGCTCCACACGGGTATCAAAAGCATTGATTCCATGATTCCCATCGGGCGCGGCCAGCGCGAGCTTATTATCGGCGACCGGCAGACCGGAA
>MHLB01000016.1:10587-10747 GCA_001818895.1 Candidatus Liptonbacteria bacterium RIFCSPLOWO2_01_FULL_53_13 | reverse complement strand
CCGCCGCCATGTGGTACCTGGCGCCCTTCGCGGGATGCGCCATCGGGGAATATTTCCGCGACCGCGGCGGCGACGCGCTCGTCATCTACGACGACCTCTCAAAGCACGCATGGGGCTACCGCCAAATCTCGCTTCTCTTGCGCCGTCCGCCGGGCCGCGA
>MHLB01000016.1:7069-10441 GCA_001818895.1 Candidatus Liptonbacteria bacterium RIFCSPLOWO2_01_FULL_53_13 | reverse complement strand
ACGTCATCTCCATCACCGACGGGCAGATCTTCCTTGAAACCGATCTCTTCAACCAGGGCATCCGCCCCGCGGTGAACGTCGGGCTTTCCGTGTCGCGCGTGGGCTCTTCGGCGCAGACCAAGGCGATGAAGAAGGTCGCCGGCAAGCTCCGCCTCACGCTCGCGCAGTTCCGCGAACTTCAGGCGTTCGTGCAGTTCGCCTCCGACGTGGACGAAGCGACGCAGAAGCGCATCAAGGAGGGCCAGATCGCGACGGAAATCCTGAAGCAGGAAGATTTGAGTCCCCAGCCGTTTGAGCGGCAAGTATGCGTGTTCTACGCGACGCTCGGCGGTTATTTCTCCAAACTCTCTCTCGCCGAAGTGAAAAAGAAAGAGGAGGGGCTTCTTGAATATCTGGAAAAATTCCACGAGAGCGACGTACTCTCCCCTCTCCGCGAAACCGGCGTGCTCGCCGAGGAAGTGGAAGCGAAACTAAAAGGAGCAATTGAGAAATACCTCGGAGAATAAATCCGAAGCACGAATTCCGAAACTCGAAACAATGAAAAAAATCTCAAATTCGAATTTTGAAAATTCTCGATTTGTTTCGGATTTCGATATTCGGATTTCGAATTTTTAACACCTATGGCTGAATCCCTCCAAAATCTCAAGTTGCGCCAGAAGGGCGTGCACAACATCAACCAGATCACGAAAGCGATGGAGCTTGTCGCCGCGACCAAGATGCGCCGTAGCCAGGAAATCGCGCTTGCGTCGCGCCCATATGCGTTCGCCGCGCTTGACCTCTTGAGTAATCTCTCCCGCATCACGCACGAAGAGCTTCCTCCGCTTCTCCAGAAACGCGAGGTCGTCCCCGACGCCCACGGGGTCGGGGCAGGCCGCACGACGTACGTGGTTGTGACGTCCGACAAGGGACTTGCGGGGTCGTTCAATAATGCACTCCTGCGCGACTTTGAAAAATATGCGACGAGGGAACGCATTGACTTCCGCGACCCGCATAACACGTTTGTCGCAATCGGCCAAAAAGCGGCTCAGTTTTTGGAAAAGAAAACTGGTTTGCAGTGTGAAAAATTCACCCCGTTAGAGAAAAGCCGCCCCGCGGCGGCTGACGTCCCGCGTGAAACGCAGGGACGATCTCTAATGGGGTTCGTGCGCGTGGGCGACTACGTGAGTGTTGCGCAAGTCGCGCCTATCGCCCATCTCCTCACTTCGGGATTCCTTGAGGAGAAATGGGACCGCGTCATCGTGTTCTCCACGAATTTCAGAAGTGCTTTAAGGCAGGACGTGCTCGTGCGCGAAATCCTTCCCGTCACATTTGAAAAACTCAAAAAAACGGCGGAAGAACTCATCCCCGAAACCGGCAGGTTCGCGGAGCTCGTGAAAACGCACCGCATTCCGCTCTTTACCTCGCCGAAGCCGGGCGAAGGCGGGTTTACCGAATCCTCAAAAAAAATACCTGAATACCTGATAGAGCCCGCGCCGAGAGAAGTGCTTGACGAGCTCGCTGCGCATCTCGTGCTTATGGAAATCTACCATCTCGTGCTTGAAGCGAACGCATCCGAGCACGCCGCGCGCAGAATGGCGATGAAAAGCGCATCCGACAATGCGAGCGAGCTTTCCGCCGCGCTCTCGCTTGAATACAACAAATCAAGGCAGGCTCTCATTACGCGGGAGATCATCGAGATCACCGCAGGCGCGGATTCGCTGAAGTAATCGTGAATAAAATTATCCATATCTCATGAAAAAAGCAATGAAAAAGAAGTCAATTGTCCTCTGTGCGAGCGCATCGGCATACCGCGGCGTGCTCGCATTGGAGGAACGGCTTAAAAAGCTCGGCTTCTCGGTGAGAATTCCCTATACCGCCGGGAGAATGCGCGCCTCCGGCGACTACCGGGTGGAAACTTATAAAACATGGTTTAAAGATCCGAAAAAGTTCAGCCGGAAAACCTGGCTTATGAAAGAGCATTTCAAGAAAATAAAAGAGGGCGGCGCGCTTCTCGTGGTGAATGAGCCGAAAAACGGGATGAAGGGGTACGTAGGCGGAGCGGTGCTCACCGAAATGGCCGTCGCGTTTGACCGCCGGAAGCCAATCTACGTTCTGCATCCGGTTTCGGAAAAACTCCCTATATTTGAGGAAGTGATGGCGCTCCAACCAATATTTTTAAACGGCAATATCAAAAAAATAAAACGAACATAAAAATCATGCAAAAAGGAACAGTAATACAAATCTTGGGGCCGGTCGTGGACGTGGAATTCAAGGAAGCGGAGGGGCTTCCCGCTATCTTCCACGCGCTTACTATCAAAAGAAAGGATATGCGCGACCTCGTGCTGGAGGTGGTGAAACACTTGGAGCCGGGGCGGGTGCGCGCCATCGCGCTTGAGACCACGGACGGCCTCATGCGCGGAGAGGAGGTGCACGCGACCGGCAATATGGTGGAGGTGCCCGTGGGGCCCGAGACGCTTGGCAATATCTTTGACGTCATCGGGAAGCCCCTGAACGCGACCGACCAAAAGTTTGAAAGATTGTGGCCCATTCATCGCGAGGCGCCGAAACTGACCGAGCAATCCACCAAGACGGAAATTTTTGAGACGGGCATCAAGGTCATTGACCTCATCGCCCCGTTCACGAAGGGAGGCAAGGTAGGGCTCTTCGGCGGCGCGGGTGTGGGTAAAACGGTGCTCATCCAGGAGCTTATCAGAAATATCGCGGAGGAATCCGGCGGCGTGTCGGTCTTCGTGGGCGTGGGCGAGCGCTCGCGCGAAGGAAACGACCTATACCTGGACATGAAGGAATCCGGCGTGCTCAAAAAGACCGCGCTCGTCTTCGGGCAGATGAACGAAGTGCCCGGCGCGCGCGCGCGGGTCGCTTTGACCGCGCTCACGATGGCGGAATACTTCCGAGATGAGGAACGCCGTAACGTGCTTCTCTTTATAGACAACATCTTCCGCTTCTCGCAGGCGGGGCTTGAGGTCTCCACGCTTTTGGGCAGAATGCCCTCCGCGGTGGGCTATCAGCCGACCTTGGCATCCGAAATGGCGGAGCTCCAGGAGCGCATCACTTCAACCGATAAAGGAGCCATCACCTCGGTGCAGGCGATCTACGTGCCCGCGGACGACATCACCGACCCCGCGCCGGCAACCACCTTTAGCCACCTTGATTCCACCATCGTGCTCTCGCGGGCTTTGACCGAAATCGGCATTTACCCCGCCGTGGACCCGCTCGCGTCCGCCTCAAACGCGCTTACACCGAAGATTGCGGGGCGTGAACATTACGACACGGCGCGCGAAGTGCAAAAGACGCTCCAGCGCTATAAGGAACTGCAGGACATCATCGCGATTTTGGGCATTGAAGAGCTTTCCGAATCCGACCGGCTCATTG
>MHLB01000016.1:6168-7035 GCA_001818895.1 Candidatus Liptonbacteria bacterium RIFCSPLOWO2_01_FULL_53_13 | reverse complement strand
CCAGCCGTTCTTCGTTGCGGAAACCTTCACCGGCTCAAAAGGCAAATTCGTGAAGCGCGAAGACACCATCCGCGGATTCAAGGAAATTCTGGAGGGCAAACACGACAGCGTGCCGGAAGAGAATTTCTACATGAAGGGAGGGATCGAGGAAATCAAAGGATAGCCAATAGGGTATAGCGACTAGGGTATAGGACGAAAGTTTCTAAACCCTAAACCCTAAACCCTAAACCCTATGAAGTTAGCAATCTATTCCCTCAAAAAAGTCCTCTATGAGGGCGAAGTGGCATCCGTGAACTGCAAGACGGCGATGGGCGAAATCACCGTGCTGGCTCATCACCGCCCGCTCATCTCGGTGCTTATGCCGGGAACGGTGAAAGTCACGGACGAGGCGAAACAGGAACACTATTTCCCCGTCCAGTCGGGGTTCCTTGAAGTGAATGCGATGAACCAGGTGAAAATCATCGCGGACGAGGCGCAGTAGCTTTATTCCCCTTTCTCCCGCTTTCCCCATTCCGCCCCTTCCTCCCTTTTCTCCTTTTTCTCCCATTACTCCCCGAGCTTGTCGAGGGGCGGGCGGGAATCCAGACCTTTCCTCGTAAATCTCCTTTCTCCCCTTACTTCCCTTTTCTCCCTTTTCCCCCATGCTTATTCTCGCCATTGAAACCTCCTGCGACGAAACCGCGCTTGCGCTTGTGGAAGCGACAGGGGGAATTACGAACCCGAAATTCAAGATTATAAAAAGTCTCGTCTCGTCGCAGATCGCCATACACCGCCCCTTCGGCGGCGTGGTTCCGAATTTGGCAAAAAGAGAGCATCTCAAAAATTTGCCGATTCTTTTCAAAAAACTATCCCCTTCCGCCAAAGGCG
>MHLB01000016.1:0-6149 GCA_001818895.1 Candidatus Liptonbacteria bacterium RIFCSPLOWO2_01_FULL_53_13 | reverse complement strand
CCCCTTCCGCCAAAGGCGGATCCGCCTCGGGCGGAAAACCCTACGCCCTACACCCTGATTTAATAGCGGTTACCGTCGGCCCCGGCCTGGAACCCGCGCTCTGGACCGGCATCAACTTCGCCCAGCAGATCCATAAAGAACTGATTGCCCTACACCCTAAACCCTACGCCCTATACCCTCGCCTTATCGGTGTCAATCATCTTGAGGGCCACCTCTACAGTTTTCTTTTAGCGAAGCAAAAGAAAACTGTAAATTCGAAATCCGAATCTCGAAACTCTAAACGGGTTTCGGATTTCGTACTTCGTGCTTCGATATTCCCAGCAATAGGATTGGTGGTGAGCGGCGGCCACACGACGCTCCTCAAGCTTGATTCGCTCACGAAGCGCAAGCGTCTCGGCGAAACGCAGGATGACGCCGTGGGCGAAGCGTTTGACAAGGTGGCGCGCATTCTCGGCCTCCCCTACCCGGGCGGACCCGAAGTGGAAAAACTCGCCAAACGCGGGAATCCCGATGCCATTCCTTTCCCGCGCCCGATGCTCAATCAAAAGAATTACAACTTCAGCTTTTCCGGATTGAAAACAGCAGTTCTGTACCACATGCGTGGACAGAACTCGCAGACCAACGCAGACTCCACGCAGAACGACGCAGAAAAGGGTCTGCGTAAGTCCGCGTTAAGTCCGCGTCTGTCCGCGGCGAGGGCTGACGTGGCGGCTTCCTTCCAATCAGCCGCCATCGAAGTCCTCGCAAAGAAGACCATGCGCGCGGTGGACGAATACGGCGCGAAGTCCGTTGCGCTCTCCGGCGGGGTCGCCGCAAACAGCGCGCTCCGGAAAGCGCTTCTCAAAGAATGCAAAAAGCGGGGTGTTCCCCTTCTTGTCGCCGAACGGAAACATAACACCGACAACGCCGTAATGATTGCCGTCGCGGGGTATCTGAATTTTCTCCAAGGCAAGAAACTGAAGTTCGTAGCCGATGGAGCTATGAATGTGTGACCATCTATTGTGAAGGCGGATATACAAATAGAAAGCCCCCGGGTGTTGTGTCCCAGAGGCTATTATGAACTCCCCTCGAAGAGCGACGCTATGTAGGGCGTCGACTCATCCATCTTGATGTTCAGGAGTCCAAGGAGGTGCGACGGTGTACAAGAGACAAACCAAGAGAGGGAGCGGCGAGGTACGCGAAGTTACGACAAGCCGGTAGGTACTGAACGCGATGGGTATCAACCCACAGTACGGCACGACACCTACACGGTGTGACTACGCTACGTCAGAGCTCGAGCTTGTTAGAGTATAGCATACCTTGAATTTTCTGTCAATACCCCCAAAAACATAGCATTTTCACCTTTATTGAGAGGATTCAAAAGTCGCTAGAAAACGTGAAGATTATCGGCTATACTCTACTCCATGCCCGACGCGATGGAGCCCCGCTACGACCATACGAAGCTTGAGGGAGAGATCTATGCCCGATGGGAAAAATCGGGGTTTTTCAATCCCGACGTGTGCGTCGAGAAAGGCGTAACCGACAAAGACGCCGAGCCGTTCTCGCTCTCTCTCCCTCCTCCGAATGTGACCGGGACGCTTCATATAGGGCACGCTTTTGAAGATGCGATTCAGGATATCATGGTGCGATACCAAAGAATGCGCGGAAGGCGGACGCTCTGGGTGCCGGGAACCGACCACGCGGCGATCGCCACGCAGGCAAAGGTTGAGGGAATGCTTTACAAAGAGGAAAAGAAAACAAAATACGACCTTGGGCGCGAGGAATTCTTGCGGCGCGTGGAGAATTTCGCGCAAGAGAGCCACGATACGATCGTAAAACAGGTGCGGCGGATGGGAACGTCTCTGGATTGGAGCCGCGAGGCGTACACGTTTGACGAAAAAAGAAGTTTCGCCGTGCGCGCTGCGTTTGAAAAAATGTATGATGCCGGGCTCATCTATCGCGGAGCGCGTATCGTGAATTGGGACCCCAAGCTCAAAACCACCGTCTCGGACGACGAGATTGCATGGAAAGAAGAGCCGGCTCCGTTCTATTATCTGAAATACGGCCCCTTTGTTATCGCGACCGCGCGCCCGGAAACAAAGTTCGGAGATAAGTACGTGGTGATGCACCCCAACGACAAGCGCTATAAAAAATACAAGCACGGCGACACGCTCAAGCTGGAGTGGATCAACGGCTCGGTCACGGCAACCATCATCAAGGACGATGTCATTGATATGGAATTCGGCACGGGCGTGATGACCATCACTCCGTGGCACGATGCGACCGATTTCGGCATCGCGGAACGCCACAAACTGGATAAAGAGCAGATTATTGATTTTGACGGCAAGTTGCTTCCAATCGCGGGCGAGTTCGCAGGGATATATATCACGAAAGCCCGCCCGCTTATCGTGGAAAAATTAAGGGCGAAAGGATTGCTTGAAAAAGTTGACGAAAAATATCTGCATCGCGTGGCAACGAACAGCCGCGGAGGGGGCCTCATTGAACCGCAGATCAAAATGCAATGGTGGGTGGACGTGAACAAGCCGTTCGCCATGGGAGAATCTTCGCTCAAGGGCATCCCGAAGGGCTCTCGCGCCACGCTCAAGGAGCTGATGCGGAAAGTGGTGAAAAGCGGACAGGTGAAGATCGTCCCCGAGCGCTTCGCGAAAATATATTTCCATTGGATCAATAACTTGCATGACTGGTGCATAAGCCGCCAGTTATGGTACGGGCACCGCATCCCGGTATGGTATTGCCTCGCGTGCGGCGGAAAAGCCGACAAGAAGATGGGATTCGCCGGCGATGTCGTGCCGCAGGTTTTTGATAGAAAAACAAGGACGTACCGGCTGCGGGACCACGGGTTCACTGTCGGCGATCGCGTTGCATTTGAAAACAGCGCCACGGGCGAGTTGTTCGGATACGGAACGATGACCGAGATTGCCAAAACCACCGTTGCGGAAATAGACCTCAAAGACCCGAAACATTGGAAAACATACGAGGCAAGAGAACAACTCATTGCGGCCTTCAAGCGGCATTATCCGGAAAAAGATATCCGTTCCGATACTCCCGTGTGGTTGTACACCTATGTATTTGACCAAACCATAAAAAAATCCGATGGCATACGAGTTAACCCGGAAATAAAATCGCGGTGGTTTTTGGTGCGGCACGGGGAAACCGATTCCGTCAAAAACAATACCGTAGACGGGTGGCAAGATACTCCTCTGAACGAAACCGGCCTGGCGCAGGCCGAGAAGCACGCCGAAGGCATGAGGGGTAAAAAGATTGACTTGATCATATCTTCCGACCTGAAGCGCTGTAAGGAAACGGCGGAGATATTCGCGCGCACGACGGGCGCGAAAATAATCTACGACCCGGATCTGCGCGAAAGGAATTGGGGCGCATTGGAAGGAATTCCAAAATCGGAACGGGACCTTCATCATCAGGACGCCTCCTACAGCTATCACGGCAAACCCGAACGGGGAGAAAGTTTTGCGGATGTGGAGGATAGGTCCTGGAACGCGTTCCAAAAATATCTCAAACTGTACGCGGATAAGAATGTTGTTTTCTCGATACACGGCGGACCCATCCGCCTCATCATGGGCAAATTGCGAAAATGGTCGTTTGAAGAAGTCCTGCGCTACTATCCTCCCGTAAGCGAAATGGTCGCTCTGGACATAAGCGCCCCATGCGCCCAATGCAAGGGGGAAATTTACGAACAGGACCCTGACACGTTTGACACCTGGTTCTCGTCCGGCACGTGGACGTTCTCCACATTGGGCTGGCCGGAGAAGACAAAAGACCTCGCTACCTATCATCCGAACTCTTTTATGGCGCCGGGTTACGAAATTTTATTCCTTTGGGTCGCCCGCATGATTCTTATGAGCGGGTGTCTTCTCGGGCAGATTCCTTTCAAAATCGCATATCTGCATGGCATCGTCCGCGACATTGAAGGAAGAAAGTTCAGTAAGTCGCTTGGTAACGGAATCGACCCCCTTGAACTGGCGAATACCTATGGCGCGGACGCGGTGCGCATGGCGCTCGTGGTCGGAGCCGCTCCGGGAAATGATCTGAAGTTCGCGGAAAGCAAGGTTGCCGGCTACCGCAATTTTGCGACGAAGATATGGAATGCATCAAGGTTTGTGCTCATGAACAAACCCGCGTCCGCCTCGGCGAAGGCGGGAAATCTGACCGCGAAAGACAAGGCGCATATCGCGCACGCGCAAAAAATGAAGAAGGCCGTGGGCGCGCACATTGAGAAATTTGAGTTCCATCTCGCCGCGGAGAAAGCGTATCATTATTTCTGGCACACTTTTGCGGACAAGATTATTGAGGAATATAAGCCCCTTCTCAAGGGCGATAGCGGCGTAGCGCAAGTGCGCGCATATAGGGTGCTTGAAACCATCCTTCTTGATTCGCTCAAGATGCTTCACCCCTTTATGCCCTTCGTCACGGAAGCGGTGTACGAGAAGTTCTTGCCCAAAAAAATGCTGATGGTGGAGGAATGGTAATTTCCAATTTAGAAATTAGGCATTAGAAATTAGAAATTTCCAATATGTTGTTCCTCTCCATCATGATCGCGCTCATTCCCGGCTTCGCCTGGCTCTTTTTCTATCTGCAGGAAGACACGCATCCCGAACCGAAGGCAACGGTGGCGAAAGTGTTCATCGCGGGAGGCGCGTCCGCGTTCGTCGCGCTTGCCGTGCAGGTTGCGCTCCAGCATATCGGATTCTCGTTCAGTTCGGATTCCATCGCGAGCTCCGCGGACATCACCGCGCGCGTCGCGGTCTCCATCGTTCTCTTCGCATTCGTGGAAGAGCTTGTCAAATTTTCCGCCGCGTATGCCACGATGAATCAAGACCCGGCGTTCAAGGAGCCGATTGACGCGATGATCTACATGGTCGTTGCCGCGCTCGGGTTCGCCACGATAGAAAATATCGGCGCCGTCCACGGCAATTTTTCCTCCTATACCGGCAACCTGCTCGCGGGCGCGGTGTTTGAAACCGTTACCTTCCGATTCGTGGGCGCCACCCTGCTTCATACGCTCTCTTCCGCGCTTCTTGGCTACTATTGGGCGCTCCATATCCGCAATTTTGGCGACAGCCGTCCCCTTTTCTGGGGCATCGCCCTCGCCACCGTCTTGCACGCCGTCTTCAACTACCTTATAATCACCTATGGGAATCTTATCTTCGCAGTCGCGTTCCTCTCTATGATAGGGTTTTTCGTGCTCGGAGATTTTGAAAAATTGAAATCCAGGCCGGTGTGATATACTGGAATTACATACTAGTCACTAATAACTAGTCACCAACAACCAACGGGATGGAACCTTCAGAAGAAAAATTTTTTGAGGAACTTGCGAAGTTCGGCTCCGCATCGCGGGAGCCGGATATGAACGTCGGTTTTGCCAAGGCGACCTCGGCGGCGATAAGGAAGCCCGCCTCTTTCGCTTCTCCGGAAAAGATCGTGGAGGAAAGGGTTGCCAAAAAACCGGAACGGCAGGAAGAGCCGGATGGCCAACTCACGATTGACGTGTACCAAACGCCGGAGGATATCATCGTTGAATCGGCGATTGCCGGCGTGAAGCCGGAAGATATTGACATTGACGTGTCGCCGGATTCCATCACCATCCGCGGAGCGCGGAACCGGGAACGCGAGATAAACGACGAGGACTACTTGTATCAGGAATGTTATTGGGGAAGGTTTTCCCGTTCCGTAATCCTTCCGCAGGAAGTTGACGCCGACAGCGCCTCGGTGACGTTCAAGAACGGCGTGCTCGTGGTGCGCCTGCCGAAGGTAGTGCGGAGGAAAACGAAGAAGCTGCGCGTCAGCGCGGAGTAATCGCGAACATCGCGAATGCTCTCGAAATAACGCAAATGGATTTAGTGCATTTGCATTATTAGCGTTATTTTGCTATATTCGCGTTGTTAGCGACTACTACTATTACCATGCGAAGTTGTCGATTATGCGGAAAAGGGTCTGTGATTCGCGGCAAGCGGCGTCTTTTGCGCGGGCACTATAACCCCACCTCAACGTCAAGGAAATACCCCAATTTGCAGTATATGCAAGTGAACGGCAAGCGCGCGCTCGTCTGCGTGCAGTGCATGAAAACGAAGAGTAAGAAAGCCAAAGTGAGAAAGTGAGTATCCTCCGATACCCTCCCAGCCTTGTGGAGG
>MHLB01000015.1:1912-12403 GCA_001818895.1 Candidatus Liptonbacteria bacterium RIFCSPLOWO2_01_FULL_53_13 | reverse complement strand
GGAAAGCAGATATAATTGCGGCATGGCACGGGTGATTTCAATTTGCAACTGGAAAGGCGGCGTCGGGAAAACGACGACCGCCGTGAATCTCGGCGCTTATCTGGCGATGAAGGGAAAGCGGACGCTTCTCATTGACTTTGACCCGCAGGCGAACGCGAGTTCCGCCCTGGGGGCGAACCCGATGCACACGGAGAAAAGCATTTATCACGGTATTCTGAACGAGGCGCCTCACCACGAGATCATCAGGCCCTCGGCGCTCTTTAACCTGCACTTCATTCCGTCCGCGCCGCACCTTGCCGGTACGCTCATTGAGCTGGTGAATTTACCGGAGCGCGAATATTTCCTGCGCAAATTTCTGAACGCCATCCGCCACACCTACGACTATATTTTTATTGACATGCCGCCGTCCCTCTCGCTCCTCACCGTGAACGGCCTTGTGGCGAGCGATGAGGTTATCATTCCCGTACAGGCGGAATATTACAGTTTGGAAGGGCTGGGACAGCTCGTGGACACCGTGGATTTGATCCGCAACAACCTGAAGCACCACCTGAAAATCACGGGAGCGCTCCTCACGATGTATAATCATCGCGAGCGGCTTTCGCGCGACGTGGCACGTGACTTGCGGACGAACTTTCCCCACCATGTGTTCGCGACGATCATCCCGAGGAGTATCGCGCTTGCGGAAGCCCCGAGTTTTTCAAAGCCCGTTGCGCTCTACCGACCAGACTCGCCCGGAGCGGAAGCATACGAACGGCTGGCGGGGGAGATTATCGCGCAAGAGACGCCGAGCGGCATACCGCAGGACGCTCAAATGAGCGAGAGGTTCGGGGACTTTAATATCTAGATAAAATTTCTAATTTCTAAATAAATCCACAATGACCAAATGATCAATCCAGCATTTTATATGTCGGTTAGACATTAGTAATTAGATATTAGACATTTCCTCAACACTATGCTTGGCAAAGGACTTCAATCTCTCATCCCGCCGTCGCACGACCCCGCCTCCGGCGCGCGGACTAACGCGGACTTGACGCGGACTGACGCGGACAAAGCGAGCCTCTCGACGGGCTCCCAGCCGTCGCAAAGCTTTGGCGGGCAGGCGGGGAATAATAATTTGAACGTTTCTCCCGTACCCACGCCTTCGCCGCCCGCTCCGGCACAGCCTGTCGTGCCAGACCCCCATCGTGAAATCCAACCCCCGCCTTTGCGCGAAGAACTTAAACTTCCGGAAGAGCGGAAAGAAGAATTGATTCAGCCTTCCTCCTTCGGGGGCATTCCATCGCCCGCGAAGCCGAAACCGGCGATACAGAGAAAGAGCGAAGAACCGAAAATATTTGAATCGGTATTCCACATAGAAGTCGCGAAGGTCCGGCCGAATCCGGACCAGCCGCGCCGTACGTTTGACGAAGAAAGCATCCGTGAGCTTGCCGCGTCCATCCGCGAGTTCGGCATCATTCAGCCCATCCTTGTTACCAAAGTGCTCAAAGAAGTGCCGAGCGGGACGGACGTGGAATACGTGCTCATCGCCGGTGAGAGGAGATTACTTGCGTCAAAACTTCTGGGGCTTGAAACCATTCCCGCGATCATCAGAAAGGTTGACCTTGAGCGCGAGCGGCTGGAAATGGCCATCATTGAGAATATCCAGCGCGAGGACCTGAATCCGATCGAGGTCGCGCGCGCCATCGCGCGCCTGCAGGACGAATTCCGCCTGACCCAGCGGGAAATCGCCGCGCGGCTCGGCAAAAGCAGGGAAACGGTGGCGAATACCGTCCGCCTGCTTGACTTGCCGCAGGACATTCAAGGCGCTTTAGAGCGAGGAGCGATCACCGAGAGCCACGGGAGGTTGTTGCTCGCGGTCGGCGACCCGGCGGCGCGCCAAAGATTGTTCAGCGACCTTCTCAACACGCGCATGACGACGCGGGAACTTAAATCGCGCATGGATGCGGAAAAGCGCGGCGAGAAAAAAGAGGACGCGCCGATGCCGTTTTCACCGGAACTTAAAATGTTTGAAGAAAAATTGAGCGCGGAATTGGGCGCGCCCGTCCAGATCCACCAGAGCGGCGCTTCCGGAAGGATCACCATCACCTTTTATTCCGGGGAGGAGTTGCAGAATATCATTGAGCGTCTTGGGAAAGAAGGCGCTCAATGACCGTGACGATGACCATGACAATGACAAATAAGCGGCGGATCCGTCATTGTCATCGTTATTGTCATACTGATAACGTTACAGCACGCGATAGCTTATCTCCCTCACCTCTTTCAATTCCTTCAGTTTCAGAATAAGACGTTCTATCTTGTCTCTCTCGTGCAATTCGCACTCAATCCGCATGATGGGAAATTTTGCCGTGGATTGCTTGGTGGTATTGATGCTCCCGATATGAAAATGTGATTTTGCGATGATGGCGGAAATGTCGCGCAGAAGCCCGAGGCGGTTCTGAACGGCGACTTTGAATTCCACTTTCGTGGGGACGCGTTTTGCGCGCAAGCGATTGTCTTTCTCCCGGAGCGCTATTTTGATGTGGTCGCGCGCCACGGTGGTTTTGACGAACGAGAGCCAATCCTCGGATGGCTTCTTGTTTTTCTGTGTGAGGATTTCCACCAGATCGCCCGAATGGAGCTCATAGTCAAGCGAAGCGAATTGATCGTTCACTTTCGCGGCGACGCAGGCGTTCCCGACTTCCGAATGGATGTGATACGCAAAGTCAATTGGAGTGGAGCCGACGGGAAGGTCTATCACGTCTCCCTTTGGCGTAATGCCGAAAATGCGGTCTTTGAAGAAATCTATCTTCATCGCCTCAAGAAATTCATCATGCGCTTCACCCTCGCCGGCGTATTTTTCCTGCCACGTACGGAGCTGTTGCACCCAGCGGACCTCTTCCGCAAGTTTTCTGGTCGGGCGGTCGGGATTCAACCCCGATTTTTTGTACTGTTCGTAAAGCCAATGCGCCGCGATGCCGTTCTCGTCTTCTTCGTGCATGATGCGGGTGCGGATCTGGATTTCCACGAATTTTCCGTCGGGACCGATGATGGTCGTATGCAAACTGCGGTACCCGTTCGGCTTCGGCATCGCGATATAGTCCTTGATGCGCCCGGGGAGCGGCGGCCAAAGCTCGTGGATGGCGCCGAGCGCCGCATAGCAGTCCTGCACGGTTTCCACGATCACGCGCATGGCAACGAGGTCGTAAATGCGCTCAATGTCCATGTTGTGGCGCACGAGCTTGTAGTACAAGCTACTGTAACGCTTTGCGCGGAAATCGATCGTGTACGCTTTCAGGTGGTGCGCCTCAAGCGCGCGGCCGAGCAAGGGCTTGATGTTTTCAAGATATTCTTCGCGCTCTTTATAGCGCTCCCGCACATTGTCGTAGAGCCACTTGCTTTCTTGCGGGTAAAGATAGGGGAATGAAAGGTCTTGCAATTCTCCCGAGAGATTTTGCATGCCGAGCCGGTAGGCGATGGGGGCGTAAATATCGTTCGTTTCAAGCGCGATGCGCTTTTGTTTCTCGCGCGGGACGGCGCTGAGCGTTTGCATATTATGCAGGCGGTCGGCAAGTTTCACGAAAATGACGCGGAGGTCCTGCGAAAGCGCGAAGATAAGCTTGCGGAGATTCTCCACTTTTTCCTGGGCTCCGCGGTATTTGAGATGGGATAGTTTCGTAACGCCGTCCACGAGAAAATCGATTTCTTCCCCGAACCGCTCGCGGAGCTCTTCGCGCGTGACGGGAGTGTCTTCCACCGCGTCGTGCAAGAGCCCCGCGGCAATCGTTGCGTCGTCAAGATGCCACGAGGAGAGCGTGTCGGCGGTGGCGGTAAGGTGGTTGAAATACGGCTCGCCGCTTTTGCGCTTCTGCCCCTTATGCGCCTTTTCAGCGAAAGAAAATGCCTTGCCGATAAGGCCACCGGGGTTGTTCCTTGCGAGTTCCGCAACGGTCATAGCTCAAGTATTGAGCAACGAGCATCAAGAAGCAAGAGGCCGCTCAACTTTTTTCTTTCTCGGTTTCGGCGGATTCGCTTTCCACTTCTCATAAAGCTCTTGCAGTTCCGCTTCGCTCTCCGGTTTTTTGTTTAAGGCGATCGTGCAATCGGGATAGCGCGTGCAGGCATAGAACACTTTGCCTCTTCCGCGCGACTTTTTCTCCACGATATCACCCGGTTTTTCTTTGCGGTCCGGAGAGGCGAGGCACGCGGGGCACTTGAACCCCGTCTTATTCCAAATTTTTGCGATGCCTTTGCATTTCGGATAATCCACGCATCCGAGGAAAAACCCGAAGCGTCCGCGGCGGACGCTTAATTGTTTTCCGCAGAGCGGGCACATCTCGCCCTTCGTTTTTTCTTCAAGCAATTTGATCTGCGCCGCCTCCTCGGGCATCGGAAGCGTCACTTTCACTTCCGGGTCCGGGCAGGCGAGGAACTTTCCCATTCTGCCGAATTTCACCACCATCATTTTCCCGCAATGCGGGCAGGGAGTTTCCGAAACGACGATTTCCTTCTGCACCGTCGCCTCGCGCTCGGTCAGGTGCTTTTTGAACGGCACATAGAACTCGCGGCACACTTCCACCCAGCTGATCTTTCCTTCGGCGATGTCGTCAAGCTCTTCTTCAATGTGGGAAGTGAAATTGATATCCACGATTTCGGGGAAATTTTCCACGAGCATGTCGTTCACCATTATGCCGATCTCGGTCGGATGGTATTTCTTGTCCGTTTTTTCCACGTACTCCCGGTCCTGAATAGTGGAAAGCGTCGGCGCATACGTTGACGGCCTGCCGATCCCGTAGCTCTCCAACGCCTTCACAAGCGTGGCGTCGGTATAGCGCGGAGGCGGTTCGGTAAAGTGCTCCAGCGCCTCAACGCCTTTCGTGGTGAGGACATCGTCTTTGGAAAGGGGAGGAAGCGCCCCTTCCTCGTCCGCCGCCTCATCGCTCCCTTCGGTATAGGCGCGGATAAATCCGTCAAAAACGACGGTCTGTCCGTTCGCGCGGAAGGAATACGGCGTGCCCTCCGCCGCGATATCCACCGCAACCTGTTCAAGCTCTGCGGGCGCCATCTGGCAGGCAAGCGTGCGTTTCCAGATAAGTTCGTAGAGGCGCGCTTGCCCCCGGTCGGCAATGCCCGCCTCGCCCGGCGCCCGCGCGACATGAGTCGGGCGGATCGCTTCGTGGGCCTCCTGCGCCCCTTTTGATTTCGTGGCGTAGTAGCGGGGCGAGGCAAGCGCATATTCTTTTCCGAACATGTTCGTGATTACCGCGCGCGCCTCTCCGAGCGCAGAGGCGGCAAGATTCACGCTGTCCGTGCGCATATAGGTGATCTTTCCTTCTTCATAAAGCCGCTGGGCGATGACCATGGTCTGCTTTGCGGAAAATCCGAGCTTCCGCGCCGCTTCCTGCTGGAGCGTTGAGGTGGTGAACGGCGGCGCGGGATTCCGCGCCACTTTCTTGGCAGCGACATCAGAAACTCGGTAGTTAACCTTCACAAGCTCCTTTACGATGCGCTCCGCATCCGTTTTATTAAGGTCAAACTTCCCGATGGTTTTGCCGCCGATCGCGGCAAGCCGCGCGCCGAAGGGTCCGCCGTTCCCTTTCTTTGAGAATTTTCCCTCAATGGTCCAATACGCCTCCGTTTTGAACGCCTGGATTTCCCGTTCCCGCTCCACCACGAGCCGGACGGCAACCGATTGCACGCGCCCCGCGGAGAGGCCATAGCGGATCTTTCTCCAAAGAAAAGGCGAAAGTTCATATCCCACCAGCCGGTCCAGCACGCGCCGCGCCTGCTGGGCATCTACCAGATGCTGGTCGATTTTTCTGGGCTGTTCAAGCGCTTCGCGGATCGCGGACTCGGTAATCTCGTGGAATGCAATGCGCGAGAATGGCTTATGGCTAATAGCTAATGGCGCATCGTCAGACAATCCACGTTTTCGTTTCGGATTTCGGATTTCGGATTTCGGATTTTCCAGCCCAAGGGCTTCAACAAGATGCCACGCGATTGCTTCTCCTTCGCGGTCTTCGTCTGTCGCGAGAATGACCTGTGATGCGGTATGCGCCGATTTTTTGAGCGCCGCCACCGCCTCCTTTGCCTTCGGAGGAATGACATACTGCGGAGCGAAATCATGCTTCACGTCAATGCCAAGCTTGCTTTTCGGCAGGTCGCGTACGTGCCCGAACGAAGAGAGCACTGCGTACCCCTCGCCTAAGAATTTGGAGATCGTTTTCGCCTTTGTGGGTGATTCAACAATAATGAGCTTCATGATGGAAAGTTAAAAATGTAAATATCAAAAATCAAAATGACAGTTTAAAATGTAAAAATATTCTTGCGTTTCATTTTGGGACTTTACATTGTCATTTCGCACTTTAATCTTTCAACTTTACATTTTTATTGCATACCCTTCGTTGCTTTCGGCGACATGTCCGGCGGCGACGAGGAACATAACCGTTTGGAGAACTATGTTTGCCTCAAGATTAGTGGCTTCAATAATTTTGTCAATGTGCGCGGGGCGGCGGAGCGAACGGAGATGTTCAAGAATGGTGCGCGCCTCCTCGGTGTCCGCCTGCTCTGCTGCGGGAGAATGTGCCTCTGTCACACCGTAATTTTCAAGAATATGCGAAGGAGCGGTAACGAGCATCGCGCCTTGCCGGATGAGCTCATGCGAGCCGGCAAAGTTCGGATGTGTGGCAGGCCCCGGGACGGCAAAGACGTCGCGGTTCTGGTCAGTGGCGAACCGCGCGGTCGCGAGCGAGCCGGACCGAAAAGGCGCCTCAACGACCAATATGCCGCGCGAAAGGCCGCTCACGATCCTGTTCCGCTCAAGAAACTGGTGCGGAAGCGCGGGCACGCCGGGGGGATACTCGGACACGAGCGCACCGCCCTCTTTTACGATGCGTGCACCGAGCGCCTCGTTGGTGCGCGGGTAGCACTGGTCAAGCCCGGTTGCGACCACGGCAACCGTTACTCCTTTCGCGTCAAGGCATCCACGGTGCGCGGCGGCGTCTATGCCGAGCGCGAGTCCGCTTACGATAGCCAAATTTTCTTTTGCAAGCGCATACGCGAATTTTTCCGCAAGTTCCTTGCTCGGTTCGGTAGCATTCCTCGTGCCGACGATAGCGAAGGCGAACAACGCAGGAGAGGGAAGCGCACCGCGCACATAAATGCCCCACGGAGCATTTGAAATTTCGCGGAGCAACAGGGGATAGCCCGGTTCATCGCGGAGCACGAGCGCGATGCCGGTATGCGCGAATTTCTTCCATTCGGCTTCTGCGGCAACGGAAGGATGATTTTTTGAGATCTTTTTCCACGCGCGCTCCCACGACCCGTGAACGGCGATCAATTTGGAAAGCTGTTCATAATTTCCCAGGCGCGCAAGCGCGCATGCGTGGAACGCTGTCCGTTCCTTGACGTCGGAAGACATAAAGAGAAGTGTACCACGGCGCGGAACCGTAAGGAACAAAATGCCTCCGCCGGACATACGCGTGAAACGCGCGGTATGGTATACTGGAAAACATGCAAGGGAATCTCAAAAAAGCGGTTATTACGGGAGGAAGCATTATTTTTGCAAGCATCGTGGTCTTTTTTGTCGCATTCGCGTGGCTTTCCGGCGACATGGAAGTGCAGGCAGACGGAATTCAAAGCGCGCGCAAATCATCCGCGCAGGACACCTATTCGCTGGAATCGTTCGCAGCCCTTAAAAGAGATGCTACTCTTGCGGGACAATACGCGGTGCGTTTGGACGCGCTTGTCCCGTCGCGGGACGGACTTCTCTCGTTTCCCCGGTGGATCGAAACGACAAGCCGCACCTATAAAGTGAACGCGCAGGCATCGTTCAAATCTTCGCCCGCCGCCGGGAAGCAGGGAACCATCGGGTCGGTTGATTTCGCGCTTGACGCGATAGGACCGTACGACGGCTTGAAAGAATTTTTAGGAGTGGTAGAGGGCAAAGCGCCGAGATTCCTTATCGTTTTTGACAGCATAAGCGTGAGCAAAGAAGCCGACGCGTATCACGCAGCGGTGAAGGGAAGGGTATTCTTCCGGCAATAAGAGTAATCGCAAATAATGCGAATGAGAGAGGTAATAACGCGAATAAGTTATTCATCATTATGACCATGAAGAAATTCGGACACTTGCGCGAAGATTGGAAGCTGGTGGCGCTCGCACTTGCGTTTGCAGCCATCATACTCGGGTGTTACGGATGGGGCATTCTGCGCGGAGCGGCGAGTTTTGAAAAAGCGTTCGGCGTACAGGGGAGTCCGAAACCGCCCGCAGGGTTCCAACTGGAAGAAGCGAAAAAGATTTTAGGGGAACGGGGAGGCGCGGATTAAGCACAATCCGCATATCTGAGGAACGGCACATGAAAAACCGGACCGTAGTGGGCAATGAAGGAATCGAACCTTCGACCTCTGTCTTATCAGGACAGCGTTCTACCACTGAACTAATTGCCCCTGGTGCGCCCTGCAGGGATCGAGCCTGCGGCCTTCACAATGTCAATGTGACGCTCTACCACTGAGCTAAGGGCGCATGTTCCTCTTGCAGGAGTCACTACTATAGTATTGATTTTTTAAATAATTGCAACCTTGCGCATCAAAGCAGAAGCTCAAAAACCGCCGAAGCAAACCGCAGATGAAAAAGCCGATCATTCTTTATGAAGACGAGAACCTGCTTGCCGTGATGAAGCCGGTGGGGATGTTGGTGCACGGGTACAAAACAAGCGACAAGCGACATGTGACAAGCGGCAAGGAAACGTTCAAATCGACCGAACGTACGCTCGTAGAGTGGCTTCTTGAACGCTATCCGGAATTACGCGAAGTGGGGGACGATAAAGTAATGCGCCCGGGGATCGTACACCGGCTTGACCGCGGAACCTCCGGCGTGATGATGGTCGCAAGAACCCAGAAAACATTTGATTATCTCAAGTCACTTTTTCAGAAGCACGAAATAAAGAAAACCTACCTCGCGCTTGCCGAAGGCGAATTCAAAGACAAGATGGGCGTGATTGACATGCCAATCGGCCTTCGGAACGGCACAGTGAAACGAACCGTACATGGCGGACGGATGGTGAAAGACGCGGTGACCGAATACAAGGTGTTTAAAGAAACAAAAAATAAAAAAGGAGAAACGAGAACGTTGCTTGAAATGCGGCCCAAGACGGGGCGGACGCATCAGATCCGCGTACACCTTGCAAGTATCGGGCATCCCATCGTGGGGGATACTTTGTATGGGAAGGGAAGAAGCAAATCGCAGATCGCACGTCGCGGATCGCGGACAGGACGATTAGCGATTAGCGATAAGCGATTAGCGCCAGAGCGCCTCATGCTCCACGCACTTTCCATTGAATTTACTTCTCCGGACGGAAAGCGGATGAGAATAGAAAGCAAAGCGCCGGCGGAGTTCGAGATGGAAAGTAAAAATAGGAAACGCCCCCTTCCCTGAAGCGAGGGATGCCCGCAGGATTTGTACTTTCTCGCGGATATGAGCCTGACCTGCCTGCCGGTCGGCGAGGCGGGCACGGTATTTTTTATTCTTCTCAAATAGAGCGAGGATTTTATTTGTAAAGGTGTGCCGCAGGGTTTCTTATTCCCCAAACAAGAGCGAGGTCTTTTCTCGGAGACGTGCCGCATCTTAATGCCAAAAGCGAGACAGCCGCCTTGCGGGGTCTCTCGCAGGCCGACGGGCCGAGAGTGAGCGCTCCGCGACCACGCGGAGACAGCGACCTCGCAAAGCGGCTGGCGAACTTATCCACAGCCCCCATTTGACGCCTGTATGAATATGGTACAATTGAAGCAACGAAAGGTCGCGCTTATCATACACATGCACACCATGACAAAAAAGGGATTTACCCTTATTGAACTTCTGGTCGTAATCGCAATCGTCGCAGTGCTTTCGGTGGTAGTCATCTTGACCCTGAACCCGGCAGAGTTGCTGAGGCAGGCGAGAGATGCGAACCGCGTGTCGGACATGTCAACGCTCAAGAGCGCCATTTCCCTCTATCTGGCGGATGTTTCATCGCCAAGCTTGGGTTCGGTAACGCTCTGTTACGAGTCAACAGCCGCGGCTTCGTCTACGGCAGGTTGCGGAGGGCTCTTCAGCGCCACGCGAACGGCAACGTCAAGCGACTCGCGCGCGGTGGACGGTTCGGGATGGATTCCGGTGAACTTCAACGGTATCAGCTCGGGCGCCCCCGTAGGCAATTTGCCGGTTGACCCGGTGAATAACGCCAGCTACTTCTATGCGTATGCGGCATCTTCCACGACGTTTGAGGTAGACACGAAGATGGAAAGCACCCGATACGTAAACGGAGGAAGCGGAGACGTGGAGTCAAAGGACGGAGGCGACAAAGCCAACTACTACGAAATAGGCAATGCGCCCGGTCTTGCACTCTAGTGTTTCTTTTTTGAGAAGCACGGATAAAACCTCCTGTGGACAACGGGGGGTTTTATATTTATGGGGTGTGATATACTGGAGGGCAAAGGCCAATTTTATTAATCATGCAGATCAACCATATGAGGTACT
>MHLB01000015.1:317-1852 GCA_001818895.1 Candidatus Liptonbacteria bacterium RIFCSPLOWO2_01_FULL_53_13 | reverse complement strand
GAGCTTTTGAAGCAGACGAGGGATTCAAACCGCATCTCCGATATGGCGACCCTGAAGAGCGCCGTATCCCTCTATCTGGCGGATGCGACCACGCCTTCGCTCGGATCGGCAACGCTGTGTTATGAATCAACCACGCTCGCGCCGACTTCAACCGGTTGCGGAGGTCTTTTTGCCGGAACGCGCACCACGACGCAAGGCGACTCGCGCACGGTAGACGGCACGGGATGGATTCCGGTAAACTTCAACGGCATCAGTTCGGGTTCTCCTCTAGGGAGCTTGCCGATTGACCCCTTGAACAACGAGACCTATTTTTACGCGTACGCCGCGAGCGGGGGAGTGTTTGAAGTGAATTCAAATATGGAGAGCAACCGGTATGTGAACGGCGGAAGCGAAGACGTTGAGTCAAAAGACGGAGGGAACAAACCCGACAACTATGAAGCGGGGAATGCCCCCTCTCTCGCGCTCTAGCTCTTTTTTCCTTGAAACGCGCGAAAAGCCCCCTGTGGACAACGGGGGGCTTGTAGCTTGCGGAGTATGGTATAATAAGAAAAAAGGTCAGCGCTTATCGCGCTACGCTATATATTAATTATCCACTAAGTTTATGCCGCACACATTATCGCAGAACAAAGGATTCACCCTCGTAGAGCTTTTGGTCGTTATCGCCATCGTCGCCGTGCTCTCAACGGTCGTCATCATTACCCTGAACCCCGCGGAGCTTTTGAGGCAGACAAGGGATTCAACCCGCATCTCCGATATGGCAACCATGAAGAGCGCAATCGCGCTCTATTTGGCGGATGTGCTTGAGCCGGATATAGGAGGAGCAGGCGCCGGTACGACGTGTTACGTATCGGCACCGCCATCAACGCCGGCGATGGCGGCTAATTGCGGAGGAGCTTTTCCCGCAACAGTTACAATGCAAACCCAGCCCACGGACGCTACTACGGCGCGGAAAGTGGATAGCAATGGATGGATTCCCGTGAATTTTACCACCATCAGCGCGGGCACTCCGCTCGGGTCATTGCCCATTGACCCGGTGAACAACGCCACCTATTTCTACGCGTATGCGGCGAACGCTTCTTTCCAATACGAGATAGATGCGGTGATGGAAAGCACCCGCTATAACAGCGGGACCGGCAATGTGATGGACAAGGACGGTGGTGACGTAGACGAATTCTATGAAGTGGGAACCAATCTTGAGATTACGGGAGTGTAGGAGAGGAAGAATAAAATGCATTTTGTGAATGCCTTTTCTTCAGCAGATTAGCGTTTTTATCCTTGGGCTGGCGCTGGGAGTGCAAATATTTTCGCGCCCGTTTTTGGTGCGGAGGAGAAAATGGTTCTGGTGGGGAAGCGCGGTAATCATATGTGCGGGAGCATTGTTCCTCGTATGGACGCAATACCGGATGTGGGCGGCGGGGGAGCCGGGGAAATTCCTTTTGCCCCCGTATCGCTCCATCGGCTACTTCCTTTCTTACGCGGGACACCGCATATTCGGCCAGTGGCTGCTTTCCTTCCTTGCGGGCGCTCTTGGCGGC
>MHLB01000015.1:0-268 GCA_001818895.1 Candidatus Liptonbacteria bacterium RIFCSPLOWO2_01_FULL_53_13 | reverse complement strand
ACGAGGAACCGTGGCTCTTTGCCATAGGGATTCTCCTCGCCGGATATCCCGGTTTTTTATTCTATATTCCGTTCGTATTCCTCGTAGGTGTTCTGCTTACTCTTATATATACGATTTTCCATAAAGGGCGAGCCCCTTTATATTGGCTTTGGTTGCCGCTCGCAATCTTTGCTATACTTATAACGAACTGGTATGTGCCAAAGGAAATACTGGTGAAGTTCAACCTATAAAAGTTGAAAATGTAAATATCAAAATGGAAAGTGACAAT
>MHLB01000014.1:4682-6337 GCA_001818895.1 Candidatus Liptonbacteria bacterium RIFCSPLOWO2_01_FULL_53_13 | reverse complement strand
TGGTGATGGGATTCCAGGGAGAGGTTTTGACGGTGTCGGCGCTCGCGGTAATGGTGCCGGAGACGGTGACTGTCGTCGTGGTGTTCGCGGTAATGGGGAGCCAAGCGCCGACGTTGGGCGAGGCGGCAACATAAGAGAACGCATATTGGCCAACCAAGGCAGAAGTGACCCATTCGCCGCTCGCTCTCGTAAACTGGGTGGCTGAATCCCTGGTGCCTGTAATAGCAGCTGACTGGTCAATGCTGTAATAGGCGGGACGGGATTGGCCCAGGCCGTTGTTCCCGGCGTATCGTTCTTTTTTGCCGGAGCTGATGACGCTTGTGATAAGATTGTTTTTCCCTTGACCGAGAGATCCATATTGCACAATGGGACCGGTATAACGGATACCGCCCATAACCTCGAGCGCGTAGGTGGAGGATGTCTGGAGTCCTACCACATGCAGAGTGGAAGACGGCTGTGCGGTCCCAAGGCCGATGCGCAGGTTCGCGCTGTCCCAATAGAGAGAGGAGGTCGCGGAAAGCGTGGAGGTCGCGGTAAAGGCCGGGAAATAGCCCGCAGTGCCGATAGCGGTTACGGTGCTGGTGGAGGTGCATCCTACACAAGAGGAAACCGTGAGCGTACCTGCCACATGAAGGGTGGATGAGGGCTGGGTAGTGCCTATGCCGACATTTCCGTCCGCGCCTACGAAGAACCTGCTCGTGCTTGAAGTGAAATCATAAATATCCAGAGTACCAGAAGTAATCGCGCCCACGCGGAAATCGTAGCGCTTGCCGCCAGAGAGAGTGTTCGCAAGAGAGATAGTGGAGGAGTTTGTGCCTAAGAGATGGAGAGTGCTTGAGGGCTGGGCGGTGCCGATGCCGACATTGCCGTTCTCCAGAATCGTCATCAAGTTGGCGGAGTTGCCGTTCACGAAATCAGCGAGGGGGTTCGTACTCGTGCCGGTGCCCCAGACGGTTAAGCGGGAATTGGCGGTTACGGTGGAAGTGCCGAGGGCGATTTTGGAGAAATACCCGGCAAAGCTGGCGTCAATAACGGTGGTAGTGGTAGAGGTGGAGATGCCGCCCATGAGGAGCGCGCCGGAGTCAATATTCAGGTTGTTGCCACTGGACAGTGACAGCATATTCGGAGCCGAACGGTAGAGGGAGATTTCTTTGCCGATGCCGATGCCGCCGTCAGCGGTGGTGTGCAAAGCCAGTTCCAGTTTGTGCACGGCGCTACCGGAACCTTTGTAGATGGTGATGTAGGGAGAGGTGGAGTGACCAATGGCTAAGTAGGTGCCGTCCGGAGAAAAAGAAACACCAGCTCCAGTGCCGGCAGGCAGGTTGGCAGGATCGGCGAGCTTGGTGAAGGTGTCGCCCGAACGTTTGTAGATTGTGATATAGGGAGATGTGCTATGAGAAACAGCCAGGTATGTGCCGTCTGGAGAAAAAGAAGCGTCATTCCCTTGGCCAGTAGGCAAGCTGGCAGGATCGGCGAGCTTGGTGAAGGTGTCGCCCGAGCGTTTGTAAATGGTGACATTTGGAGAAGATTCATGAGTAACGGTTAAATAGGTGCCGTCCCGAGAAAAAGAAACTCCGTGCCCTTGACCGGTAGGCAAGCTGGCAGGATCGGCGAGCTTGGTGAAGGTGTCGCCCGAACGTTTGTAGATGGTGACG
>MHLB01000014.1:3716-4643 GCA_001818895.1 Candidatus Liptonbacteria bacterium RIFCSPLOWO2_01_FULL_53_13 | reverse complement strand
TCCGGAGAAAAAGAGTTGCCATTTATCTGCGCTTGGCCAGCAGGCAAGCTGGCAGGATCGGCGAGCTTGGTGAAGGTGTCGCCCGAGCGCTTGTAAATGTTGACATATGGATAGACTCCTAAACCAATGGATAAGTAGGTGCCGTCCGGAGAGAGAGAAACGCTATTGCCTTGGCCGTCAGGTAAGCTGACTGGGTCGGCGAGCTTGGTGAAGGTGTCGCCCGAACGTTTGTAGATGGTGACATACGGAGAGGTTTGGTGACCGATGACTAAGTAGGTGCCGTCAGGAGAGAAAGAACTACCAAGCGGATGGCCAGTAGGCAAGATGGCAGGATCGGCGAGCTTGGTGAAGGTGTCGCCCGAGCGTTTGTAAATGGTGACGTAGGGAGAAGAAATATGAGAAACGGCTAAGTAGGTGCCGTCAGGAGAAAAAGAAGGCTTCCTCACGGCGTTCGTAGGCAAGCTTGCCGGGTTAGTGAGCTTTACCGGCGTATCGGAGAATCCTCCGACAGTTCCGACACTGGTATTGCCGTATTGGTCAACCAGGAACTGATTGGTGCTTGAGCCGACGGTGAACGAGGTATTGCTCGTGATGGTGCTCGCGGTGATGTTGCCCGAAGTGAGCGTCGGAATCGTCGCCGAGCCGGAGTTGACGGTGATGGTACCCGAGGTGATGGTGAGTCCGGTGTTGGGCGAGAGGATATGGATGTTGCCGTTCTCTACGGTGAAGTCGCCTCCGGCGTGGAGGTTGTTCAGGTTGGAGAGGAGCGTGGGAGCAACTGCCTGGAAGCTTTGGGCGAAAGAGACGCCGGGGACGGGAGAGGACTGCCTGCTCGTGAAGATGTTTGCCTGGAGGTCGGCTCTGGTCCTGGCGATCTCTTGGATGAGGTCTTCGCGGAGGGAGGCGAGGGAGGAGGCGGAAACGGCG
>MHLB01000014.1:2325-3701 GCA_001818895.1 Candidatus Liptonbacteria bacterium RIFCSPLOWO2_01_FULL_53_13 | reverse complement strand
GGCAAAGAGGCGGGGGTGGAGGTGGCTTGAGGAGTGGAGGAGGAAGGGTTCGCGAGAATCGTGGATACTTGCGCCAGATGAGACGAGGTGAACACGACCTCAAAATTATCCCTGATACGCGTAAGAAGGGAGGCGGGTGAAGGGGTGTATTTGTTTATGGTGGCGGTAATGAGTGAGAGATTTTCGCTCAAGTCGTTCCCTGCCGAGCGGAGCAGGTCGAAAAAAGGGGTGGAAGGAGAGGCCTGCCCGCCAACGGCCTGAGCCACGGGCGATGGCAGGCGGGCGGCGAAAACGAGTTGCGCGGAGAGGGCGAAACACAGCAAACCAAAAACAAGCTTTTTTGAGAATTTCCGAACGTGTCTATGCTTCATAATTGAATTCTCGGTTATCCTCCTTCATAGCAGCACTGCTACGGGAGGATTCCGATACCGCACCGAGTGTTGCGGTAGCTTCATTATACCACGGGGAGGGGGGGGCAAGGAGGAGTTGGGGATAACTCCGACGCTCCGCCGAGGCGGAGGTCGGAGCCCCGACTTACTGCGTCGGGGCTCTAGCTCGCCAATCCCCCTTCGGGGCGCAGACTGACGCAGACCTTACGCAGACTGTCGCGGACGATGCTACGATTTGAACAGTGCGAGCATTTGCCGGTCAAAGGTTACTAAGTCGGCATTTATCTGTTTCGCCAATGCGACAAGCGCGGCATCGGCAAACGATACCTTTTTCCGCACCCCTATAAATGCAACGATGTCGTTGCTAATATCAACAGACGGAATCAGTACGTTCGGGGAATTGGTAACATCTGATAAAAACTTCCTTGCAGCGGCCATTCCGAATTTGTACGCCAAAACCGTCGCGGTTTCCTGAATCGCATACGGATGTAGCACGATTGTCTTCCGGTCTATCTCTTTGATAATTTCTACCGCATCGCGATGATGCGCGTCGCCTTCATAATAGAATGCAACGAACACATTACTGTCCACGACAAACAAATCATTCGCCATATGCTATCGCGTCAACATTTTTAGAGAGATTCTTGCTGACCGCTTGTTTGCGTTTTATGACATTCTTCCGCGCACGGGTGAAAAAAGAACGCACGGAAGCGTTCCGCGCTTTGAGATTGAGAAAGGAAGCAATAAATTGTCTCACTTCTGTGGTCATAAAAACATGGTAGCATAAACCCCGCTTGATGAGCAAATCGTTATGCTTTGTGCAAGACCTCGTCAATATTCCGCATGCGAATAGCGCGCCTCCGCATGGCTTCGGTAATGCGAACGCGCCCATGCGAATTATTGGAAGCGCCGAGCATACCCCGTAAATCCTCGGGGATGAATCGGCGCAAAGAAACTGTGCGCCCGGTGGGCGCACATTGCCAACAA
>MHLB01000014.1:2052-2311 GCA_001818895.1 Candidatus Liptonbacteria bacterium RIFCSPLOWO2_01_FULL_53_13 | reverse complement strand
CCCGCCGCTTTGCGGCGGGGATAGGTAGGTAGCCAACTTTATTTTTTATTAAGGATTTCGTCTATGTTAAGCACCGCTTTTACCGCATCCCCTGCCGAGATGTTGTTCTGCTTATACCGCACGTCGCTCACGTCCCCTACCGCCCAAATCCCCTTGCATGAGCTTTGCTGGGTTTTGTGGTCAACGACGACCTCGCCGAACGGGTTCAATTCAACCAGCCCCTTAGCAAAATCCGAGTTGGGAATCGCGCCGATTTCCA
>MHLB01000014.1:0-2039 GCA_001818895.1 Candidatus Liptonbacteria bacterium RIFCSPLOWO2_01_FULL_53_13 | reverse complement strand
CACCGCAAGTTCTTTTTGCGATCCATCTTTAGCGTCTTTGTATTTCAATCCGGTTACAAATTCGCTCCCGAGAATTTCCGTCATCTCCGCCATGGTGATGATTTGCACCTTATCGTTCGCTTTGATTTTTTCCTGCGTGACCTGGTCGCCTTTCAATTGCTCTCCGCGCTCAAGGAGATATATTCTCGCCGCGAAGGGGAAAAGGTCAATCACCGCCTCAAGCCCCGCATTCCCTCCGCCTACGACCGCCACATCTTTCCCCGCGAAGATCGGCGCGTCGCAGGTCGCGCAGTAGACGACCCCCTTCCCGTCAAGCTCTTTCTCGCCGGGTATGCCGAGCTTGCGCCTCCGGCTTCCCGACGCAAGCAGAATAAATTTTGTCTCAAATGTTTTTCCTTTTTCGGTTTTCACCTCAAAGTTCCCGCTGGTGTTTTTCGCAATCGCAACCGCGCGGTCGTCGCCAACGATTTCAATTCCCTCCTGCGCGCGCAGATGGCTTTCAAGCGCCTGCGCGAGGTCGTATCCGGAAATTGATTTGGTGCCGATCCAGTTTTGTATGTCCGCCGAAGTGAACGATTGCCCTCCGAACGAGTCGGCAATCAGTACCGTTTTTATTTTCTTTCTTGCGGCATAAACCCCGGCGGCAACGCCTCCGGGGCCTCCTCCGATGATGATAAGTTCGTACATGATAGCTGAAAATTGAAAGTGCAAAATTAAAAATGACAGTTCAAAGTCCCAAAATGAACGCGGTACATTTTTACATTTTACATTATCATTTTACACTTTGATTTTTAAACTTTCAACTTTTCGTCCTCAAAATCACAAACCCCGCGATAGGTGCGGGGCTGTGCGGACAATTGGCTCTATGCTGTAAGCCTTAGCTCCTACCTTCCCATCGCATCTCTCTGTGCGCGGTGGCAGTCCCTGCACAAAAGCTGGCTCAAGCGGCTCGGGTCCGGGTCAAACGGAAGTTCGGTGATTTTCCCGCCGCATTTGGAGCATGTCCAATCGCCCTGGAATTTCGGGCGCGGTTGCTGTGGAGCTCCCCCGCCCTGTTGGTTTTGGTCGTCCATAAATGTTATGAGATTATTCGCCCTTTGAGTAGTGAGTGTTGCACTTAAAGCTACCGCCCCGCATCAAGGATCGCCTTGAACATATCGTAGGGCAACGCGCCGGAGACGATGACACACGAAGACCCGCACGAAGAAAGAGTATCCCGCGCAACCGCACCCGCAAGCGCGTCAATCTTTGAAAGCGCGTCAAGCGAGGGGCCGCCGACCACCATAAAACTCGGGGTTGATCCTATGCCTGCGCCGTGCGCAACGGTAGCCTCGTTTTGCACCTCTTTCTCATATTTTTTCTGATCAAAACATTCCGTGAATTTCCCCTCATCCATTCCGGCGTTCCTCGCAAGAGTGACAAGGAGGTCTTTGTCCAGATTCCCGTTGTTCTCCCGCCCGTCTTTTCCTTCCGCAAGATAGATCTCGTCATGGTACGCCCAGAATTTTCCCTGGTCTTTCGCGCATTCCGCCGCTTCCGCCGCGGCAGTCGATTCGGGGCCCAAAAATGCAAGGTTGCGGTAGATCATTTTCGCTTTCCCCGTCTTCAGATAGTTCTCGCGGAGCAATGACTCGGTTCCGCTGAAAAATTTTTCGCAGAAAGGACACTGGTAGTCGCCGTATTCAATGATGGTGACGGGCGCTTTTTCGTTCTCGGCAATGACGTCGCGCGCGGTGATCTCAAGCGCTTTCGCGAGCCCTGCGGACGGAGCCTTCTGCGTATCGTCAACTTTTACAGGAGCCGGAAGTTTCGCGCGCGTGGAATAGATCACCGATCCGCCGATAATGAGCGCGGCGACAAGAATGCTTGCCGCAAGAAAATTATCTCCTCCATTTTTTACTTTTTCTTCTGCCACGCCTTCCGTTTTTTCGTTCATGCGGGAAAGTATAACAAGAACCGTGCGTGTGTGCAACTGGGCAACTGAACGGCATGCCGCGCGATGTGGGCTTTGACCCCGTGAGAAATAGCCCGCCCAAAAT
>MHLB01000013.1:4389-6567 GCA_001818895.1 Candidatus Liptonbacteria bacterium RIFCSPLOWO2_01_FULL_53_13 | reverse complement strand
CGCGTACCATCTCTTCCTGAAGCGCGCCGAGCGCGGCTTGTTTTTCTGCGCTATTCATATATATTTTGAGTATAGCGGGGAAAGGATTCCCGCACAAATAAACATTCCTATGGGAAAATTCGGGCTTGGATTAAATAAAGAAGGGCAAATGCGCCTCCCGGACCTGGATACGGGAGAAAATTTGCCTCCCGGTGAGCCGGGATCTCTTGATGCCCCGTCTTTCTCGCGGACCGCGCAGGCTTTTATGGAGTATCTGGTGAAAATAAAACGGATGCCCACTACTGCAGAGGCGGTAGATAAGTGGGATGCCGGGAAAATTGAATCTCTTTTCGGAGCTGCGGAAAAAGCGCTTATCGTACTCGCGCGAGGGAAAACGGTAAAAGTTACTACGGCTCACCCTGGAGAAAGAGCCGGAATTAAAGGACAGGTCATCTTTGAAGCTCCGCTTGATGAGAATTCAAAAATTTTACTTGAAAGCATGTTCGCACAGCTGGGAACGATACGCGGTTCCTTCGCGAATCAAAAAAGGGGGCGCCCCGCGCCCACCGGAAAGAGAAGCGAGATACTCGCGACGACAGAAAGATTGTTTAATCGTTGCGCAGAACTTCTTTCCGCACAGACAAATCCTGTCCAGAAAAGTTGACTTGCGTTTTCCGGATATCTTCTTTCGCTTGTGCTCTCGACTGGAGTCGTCCGCCTGAGGCGCCTGCCCGACTATGCAGTTCAGGCGGGGATCCGCCTCCCTCCTACGCCGAGGCTTCGGCGGGCAGGTCGGCGGAAACCTAACTTTGTGTCCCCGAGAGGAATCGAACCTCTATTTCCCTCCGGGCCTACAAGCCCTTAGGGCAGGAGGCCGGCTTCTACGAGTCAAAGGCTTGGAGAGAGGCCTTGTGCTCCTGGCAGGAATCGAACCTGCATCGCTCCCTTCGGAGGGGAGCGTCCTATCCATTGAACGACAGGAGCGTCTTTTATTTCCCAAACTTCCGATAAAATTTCTTTCGCTTGCTCGCGCTTTTCTTTAACTCATACTCGCGAAAGCGCGCTTCGTTGCGAGAAGGGTGCGTTTCGTAACCCAATCAGATCTAACGGCCTTCGCGCTCGCGTAGCGGGAACGAGGCCCTGATTATGGCGCGCTAGTCGCACAGAGACATTGTCAGTTTGCCCTATGTAATATTTACCGTCAACTTCAGATTTTAGAAGATATACATAAAACATGTCTTATGTATCCTCCAGCCCCTACTCCCTACTCACTACTCACTATCAACTACCCACTGCCCTTTACCACCATGCCACAGATGTGCCTATCGCCGCAAGGAGGAAAAGCGCTGATGAAAACCAAAGTCCGGCACGCCCAAAGCGGGTCTGCGGAAGGGCCCTGAGGGCAATCATCGCAATTACAAGATACTGGATGCTTCCGAAAAATCCTCCTCCTATCTCAATCGCCTGCGTCAAGCTCGTCGCGCCGAGGAAAAGCAGGGCGAAGGGGGCTATCACCGCGATCGAGGTGGCGTAAGCGTGCCGGATATGCGTGTCTTCTTCCGTGCACTCAATAAACTCGCGGATCACCGCGCCATACGAATTCCAGAGCGCGCAAATCCCGAGAAGCGCGAATATCTTGCGCATCAGGGAGGGGAGAGCGACGAGCCCGGAGAGGGCGTCCTCGGTGACCAACGATCCGCTCGACGCAACTGCCGCCGCGAAAAGAAGATAGAGTAGGCCGATAAGGAACGTGCCCCATAGAATTGCGCGGATGCCGCGCGCTTCTTCCCCCGGCTTGATGCGTAAATATTTTCCCACCTGCTCCGCGGACGCCCACCCGCCGAACGCGAAGAGAATGCCCGCGTAGACACCCCAAGGATTCTCTCCCACGGCCTCCATGCGCGCGAATTGAAGCGGCCATGCGTCGGAAACCACGAACGCGATAAGCGCGATAGTGAGCCCCGCAATCACGAACCGGAGCTCCATCCGGTGGCGCATATTAAGGAGCAGAGGAAGCGATGCGAGCACCCAGAAAAGAATGGGGAGCGGCGCGGAGGGCAGAGAAGGAAAAAGAATCCCCAGAAAACGGCCTCCGAGAATGAGATATACGAGGAGCGCGAGCAGGAGCCCTCCGTACACGGACAAGGCGCCCGCGCCTCCCCACGCCTTCCCCAGGAAACGATTCGCGAGCGCTCCGAT
>MHLB01000013.1:0-4309 GCA_001818895.1 Candidatus Liptonbacteria bacterium RIFCSPLOWO2_01_FULL_53_13 | reverse complement strand
TGAGGCGGAGATATTCGCCGTGAAGCGCGTACATGAGGATTCCCACGGCGAGAAGGCCGAGAGAAAAAGGGAGCCATCCCGCGCGGACGAGAAACGCCGGCAATGCGAACACGCCGGCGCCCACGATGCCGGAAAAAAGCACGAGCGGCGCGAGAAATGCGGAGTATCGTTTCATAAAGCTTTGAGGTTTTGGCTTTGAGCTTTTAGGTGTCCCGTTTCGGGTGCCCACCTCAAAGCTAACAGCTCACAGCTAAAAGCTATCTACTTGCAAACACCTCATCCCCTTCGCGCACGCGCTTCGGCACTTTGACGCCGATCTGTTTTCCCGCAGGCGCTTTCAGAACCGGCTTGTGGTCGTACTGCATGGAGTTCGCCGTCATCGTAAAATCGGTCGTGGCGCCTTTTACGCGGAGCGCCGTACCGGATTTCACCGGTTTTTTGAACTTCACAATTGCCACTTTGATTGCGGTATAGAAATGCGTGACCACGCCAATCGGTTTCTCCACCTTCGGTTTTCCCACTTTCGGTTTTTTCACTACCGCTTTCTTTGTCTTCGCAACCGCTTTCTTGGATTTTTTCGCCGATTTCTTTTTTGGTTTCTTAGATACTTTTTTCTTCATATTTTTTATTCGCATCCTCACGAAGCGGCCTTTAGAAATTAGATCAATTAGAAATTCGTCATTTGTTCTTTATTCTATTTCTTTCTCTTCCTCCTCAATCAACTTTATCAATTTGTCCACCAATTTCACGGGGTCCGTGTCATACACGATTTTTCCCTGCCCGCGGTGCGCTTTTTCTATCATTTCCGGGATGAGGTCGGTGGTCCCGCCGGAGCCGACCAGCACGCCCTGCGGTTTTTTGTCCTCAAACGCGTCCGTAAATTCGTTCATCGTCCCGATGCGCCCGCACACGGTAATCACGCCATCGGTGGCGCGCGTGAAAATCAAGTTGCGCCCCGAGTATCCCATTCCCGTGTACATAATGAGGTCGTGGTAATCAAGCGGGAGGTGGTAGGTCTTCACGTGCGCGATCTTCGTCGCCGCAGGCGAGATGCCGATGACGAGCCCGCCTACTTCTTTCGCGCCCTTCGCCGCCCAATAAGGGACGCCGGTCGTTGCGCCCGTAACGAGCACGCATCCGCGACGCGCGATTTCTCTTCCGATTTCTTCCGTTTTCTCCATCGCGTCGGGCGCACAGAGGCCTGTTTCCGCCGCTCCCGACACCGCGATTTTATACTTCAGCGTGGAGATATCCACCGGGCATACGTCCTGTTTATTGTTCTTTTTTGTGTGGTTGGGCATAATATTCGGTAATGAGTAATTGGTAAGTAGTAATTAAGGAGTTCCCAATTGCCAATTACTATTTACTACTTACTGTTCTATCCATTATATCACAAATGATTCCCCAAGCTTCGGCACAATGGTCTTTACGGCAAGCCCGTCCTGAATCTTCGCTTTAAGAGCTTCTGTTGATTCTTCTTCGCCTTGCACCAGAAACACGCTCTTAAGCGTTGCGCGCATCGGTTTCAGCCATTCAAGCAGGCGCGGCTGGTCCGCGTGCGCGGAGTATCCGGAGATCGCCCGACGCTCGCACCGCACCGGGACTTTCTCGCCGAATATCGTCACCTCCTCCGCTCCCTCCAAGATCTGCCGCCCCATCGTCCCGGCCCCTTGGTAGCCGATAAAGAGGATCATTGATTTCGGATCGGGGAGATAGCGAATTTCGTGGTGCAGGATGCGCCCGCCGTTTGACATCCCCGACCCCGCGATCACCACTTTGGGAGGCGGCACGTGGTTGATTTCTTTTGATTGCTCGGTGGTGAGCGTGAGGCGCAGGTTCTTGAAATTCAAAATGTCGTCCCCTGAACGCACTCTGCTCCGTGATGTCTCATCAAAATAACTTTCGTATTTTTTGTACACGTTTGTCAGCCTGATCGCGAGCGGGCTGTCTATGAATACGGGAATGGGCGGTATGCGTCCCGCCTCTACGAGCCCGTTCAAATGGAAAAGCAAGTCCTGCGTGCGCTCCATCGCGAACGCGGGGATAACAAGCGTTCCTCCTTTTTTCGTAATATCTTCTACCGCTCTCTCCAGCTCCTCCTCGCGCTTCTCCGCGCCCTCGTGTACGCGCGCACCGTAGGTGGACTCCATCACGCAGTAGTCCGCCTCCGTGAGCATCTCGGTCGGCTGGATGATGGGCGCGGGGAAATTCCCGAGGTCGCCCGAGAACAGGATGGTTTTGTTTTCCGCCTCAATCTTGACGATTGCCGAGCCGAGAATATGGCCTGCATTGAAAAACGTTACCTTGAATCCCCCGACGGTAATCGGCTTATGATACGGCACGCCCTGCCACAGCTCCATCGCCCGTTCAATGTTCTCCGTAGTGCAAAATGCCGCAACGTGCTCGCGGTCGGATTCTTTGGAGAGAATGTGTTCCGAGTCCAGCAAAAGCAGTTCCGCAAAGTCCTTCGTCGGAGGCGTGGAATAGATGGTCCCGTGGAATCCGTCGGCAAGGAGCTTCGGGATGCGCCCCACGTGGTCAACGTGCGCATGCGTCACAAAAAGCGCGTCAATGCTTTTCGGGTCGTACGCGAACGGCTCAAAGTTCTGGTGCTCGGCGAAGTGGCTCCCCTGATAGAGCCCGCAGTCAACAAGGATCCGCGTCACATGCTCCTTGTCGCCTGTCTCCAAAAGATAATTTGCGCCGGTTACGCTCCCTGTCCCGCCGTGGAATGTGAGTTTCATAGTCTGTTACGCCTGCCCGCCTCTGGCGGGAAATTACGAATTTTTACGAATATACGAATAACGAGGAGTAGTATAACAGAATAAGGGCTACGCGACATATTGACTTTTTGTGAAATAAGAGTATAATTAACCATTAGACGTTAGAGGCGGGCGCAAGGGGCGCTCGCGGGAGGAGACTATGGACCCGCGCGTCAAACGCGCATATGAAACGAGTGGCGGGGTGGCCGTAGTGGGGTTGCTCTTCGCCGTGTTCGGATCGTTGCAGGGGTCTCTGCGGTTCGCCAACGCAGGAATACTGATGGCCCTCCTCGGCCTCGGGACTTGCGTTCTCACGCTCATCTGGGAGACCGCATTCGCCAAGAGGGGACGTGTCGCTCAATCCCGGCCCCGGAGCGTGGACGAGCACCTCGCGCAGATAATCAATCGGGTCGAGGCTTGGCGGCTCGAACGGGATCGCCGGAAGCGTCTACGTCATCCGACTGGTCGCCCCGCCGCCTAGGGGGAGACGACACCAATGCAGGGCATGCGGCGCACAACGGCGCCCGCCCCGTGGAAGAAAGGGCCGAGGTCTGTAGAGGACTCGGCCCATTCACTTTTTTCGCCTCCTTCCCCCCAACAGCTCCACCCCGCGTGGGATGAAAATAATAAAAATTTTTTGTTTTCTCGCGGCTCTGAGGCCGAGCGGGCAGGGTGCTCCGACCGCGGTCGGAGCGAGCGAGGCCGAAGCGCCAGCGAAAACTCACGCTGGGAGTTTGAGCGGTAGAGAAAACAAAAAGTTTTTATGCCTATTCCCCTTCTAATATCTCCTCAACGATTCTTTTCTCATCCCACGCCACCTTCCTCCCTCCTTCCACGCACATCCACACTTCTCCGCCTTTCCCCGTGAGGAGCACGAGGTCGCCCGTGCGGGCAAGCGAGAGCGCTTTTTTGATCGCTTCTCTCCGGTCAATGATCTTATACACCGTTTGTTTCTTTTTTCTCCCCCCGCTTCCCAAAATCCCCTTTTCAATATCCTCAATGATGCGCATCGGCGGTTCGTCATAGGGATCTTCGTTCGTGAGAATAGTCTCGTCCAGATATGCTCCCGCGATTTTCCCCATCGCTTCCCGCTTCCATACGTCGCGCCCTCCGCCCTGCGACCCCAAAAGCCCGATGAGCTTTTTCGGCTTGAACAATTCCGCCGCCTTATACACCTCTTCCAAGCTTTTCGGTTCGTGCGCATAGTCCACTATCACGGTAAATGGCTGTCCCTTGTTCACGGGCTCCATCCTTCCGGGCACTTGCGGGGCGGAGGCGAGTCCTTTTCTTATTTTATCCTCCGGAACACCGAGCCCGCGCAGAGCGGCAATCGCCGCAAGCGCGTTATAAAGATTGAATTCGCCGATGAGGGGCGTTGCGTATCGGGTATTGCCAATAGCAAATCGCGTACCGTTTACGTTGAATACCACGTCTGTCGCATAGACGATGTCCGTTGTACTGCTTGTCGCTTGTCGCTTGTCACTTGTCACATACGAGTACCCTATTTTCTTCGCCACGTTCGGTTTCAGAAAATATCCGACGTTCGG
>MHLB01000012.1:5116-5382 GCA_001818895.1 Candidatus Liptonbacteria bacterium RIFCSPLOWO2_01_FULL_53_13 | reverse complement strand
GGGAATCGCGAACCCGATGCTCTGTGCGCCCGCCGCAATCGCGGTGTTAATGCCGATGACCTGCCCGCGCAGGTTGAGCAAAGGTCCGCCGGAATTCCCCGGATTGATGGCGGCGTCCGTCTGAAGCACTCCCTGGATGGTTTCCGAAAATCCGTTCCCGCCCGAAGCGGAGACGGTCCGCGCAATCCCCGAGATAACGCCCACGGAAACGGTGTTCCTGAATTCGCCGAGCGAGTTTCAGATTACAATCGCGGTCTGCCCGAGCT
>MHLB01000012.1:4298-5050 GCA_001818895.1 Candidatus Liptonbacteria bacterium RIFCSPLOWO2_01_FULL_53_13 | reverse complement strand
CAAGACGCGCGCATCGTATTTTTTCCCGTCGTTCGTAAGCACGGTGTAAGACGCCTTCTCGTCAAGCACGACGTGCTTGTTCGTAAGAATCAGCCCATCGGAGGAAATAATGAAACCGCTCCCTCCCCCGATTTCCTGGAACTTCGTCCCCTTTTCGCACGGTACGGAGAATTGGGGAAAATCGCTTCCGAAAAACTGCCTGAATTCCGGCGGGAGGTTGCTGAACGGGTCCGAAGGGCAATTCTCAATAACCGGAACATTTTTGGAAATCGTGATGGAGACGACCGCAGGAGATGCTTTTTTGACTGCGCTCACCACCGCTTTTTCATAGTCCTCCGCAGGGCGATAGAGCGCCTGTCCCGACCCCGCAGGCGTCGGGAGTACGGGCGCCGAAAGCTCCGTTTTATCCGGCGTCGTGGACGAATTCGGAGACGGCGCGATCGGCACCGCCGGGCCTATGAGTTTTCTGAAAAAATCGTCAATGATGCCCGCGCGGACCGGAGAAGCGATGAACGTACCCGCAATGGCAATGCTCGCGAAAACCCCAAGAATGATATGAATGATGTGTTTGTGCTTGTCCATGATAATGTAAAATTGAAATATCAAAATGGAAAATGACAATGCAAAGTCCTAAAATGAATGAGTTAATTTTTACATTTTACGTTTGTTATTTTAAATTGTCACTTTTCCGCCCGAGGCGGATCCGCCTTTGGCGGAGATTTTTGCATTTTCAATTATTCTTAATGCTTTGT
>MHLB01000012.1:1939-4147 GCA_001818895.1 Candidatus Liptonbacteria bacterium RIFCSPLOWO2_01_FULL_53_13 | reverse complement strand
TTCGTCTATATAATAGCGTCCAAGCGCCCAAATTCTTTCATTTTCCCGTTTACGGCGCGCAGAGACGAGCTCAACTGCCCTTGCAAATCCGACTATGGAAGGAATATTTTCCGTGCCCGACCGCAAACCGAATTCCTGCCCGCCGCCCGTTATGATTGGAAGTATGAATGGTGAATGATGAATGATGGAGGAGTCGGATTGCCCATTATTCATAATTCTTGATTCATGATTCTTGCGCGCTCCGCGCACATAAAGCGCTCCCACCCCCTTCGGTCCGTAGATTTTGTGCGCCGAAAGCGTCATCAAGTCCACACCGAGCGCGTCCGCGTTGCAGTCAAGGAATTGGAATGCCTGGACAGCGTCTACGTGGAACAGCGGGTACGCTGTTCCAAAATCCGAATATCGAAATCCGAAATCCGAAACAATGTCCGGATTGAAACGTCTTGAATCTTTGAAATTCGGATTTTGAATTTGTTTCGTGTTTCGTGCTTCGGATTTCGTGCTTCTGAAATCTCGAAGATACTTCGAGATTTCAGAAATCGGTTCCACGGTCCCAATCTCGTTGTTCGCGTACATCACCGACACGAGCACGGTCCGCTCGTCAATCGCCGCGCGGAGTTTTTTCATATCAATCAGCCCCCGCTTGTCAACGGAAATCACCACGACCTCCGCGCCTTCTTTCTCCATATCCCGCGCGGTTTCCAGAACGGATTCGTGCTCAATCGCCGAAACTATTATTTTAGGAATGATGAATGGTGAATGGTGAATAAAGGAATTGCCGACGCCCCCGTTCCCCCGCCCCGCCATTCTTAATTCATTATTCATTATTCCACTTAGCGCTCCCCGGAGCGCTAAGTTGTTCGCCTCCGTCGCGCTTCCGGTAAAAATAATCTCGCGAAAATCCGCATTGATCGCCTTCGCGATCGTCTCACGCGATGCATCGAGCGCGGCAATCGTTTCCTGCCCGAACGAGTGAAGCGAACCGGCGTTCCCGAACTTTGCGCCGAAATACGGCTGCATGGCGCGGAGGACTTTCCTATCCACCGACGTCGTCGCGGCATAATCAAGATAGATTTTTGCGTGGGGCATGAAAGTAAAAGTAAAGTTAAAAAACTCTTCTGTTCCCTTCCCCAAGTGGTATGATGCATCATACCACTTGGGACTAGGCTGAATTATTTCAATTTAAAAAAGATTTGCAGTTTTCGCATAAGAAGGTTTCATAAATTCTATCTTCTGTATTTCCCCTGTTATATAGTGCGGCACGTAGAGAAACTTCCTTTCGCGATATAGTTCATATATCCCCTTGGTAAGCTCCACGTCTTTGAGGCAGTACGCCTTGAGCTCGTCTATCTTCCCCTCGCGATAAAGCTCGATAGCCTGCGCGCCGGTTCCCGTTTTACCCGCGCCCAGATTCGCCTGCGCAAGCTTCCCTAAACTGATCCTTTTTCCTGTCACCAGCTCAATTTCTTCAAGCAAATCCACTCGCTCTTTCTGAAAAAGATCTAATCCCAAACGGTCTGAAAGTTTTTGGAAATACAGATTCAAAACCGGCACGTCATACCGGTTGATGCTGAATCCTATGATGCGCTCTGCCTCGCGGAAGAGCTCCGCGAGCTTTTCCAACTCGTCTTCGGCATAGCAGAAGTATTTTTCTTGCGCATACGAATATACGCCCACCACCGAAATTTCAAGCGCGCCGAAATTATCCCTCCCCACGCCCGGGTCGGTGAAAAAATTCTTCGTTTCAATGTCGAAAACCAGTGTATCCATATATTTGTGATGCTAATCTACAAATGAGATGCGAATCTACAAATTGCTAATCGCGAATACGCGAGTTCATTCGCAATTCGCACAATTAGCATAAGATTCGTAGATTAGCATCAATCTAAACGTGGCGGTCCGCCACATTTGACGCCGCATAACTCCCGGGCTTCGTCACGCCCACGAAATCGTGCGCACGTATCATGCCGACGACCTCTTGTATCATCACCTTGGTCGGGCCTTGCTCGCCGATGTCCGCATGAATTTCAAAATCCCACGCGGGAGTTTTCGCGCCGGTTGCATTTTTGAGCGCCGTCAGAAGCTCCTTCCCGAGCTCAAGGGAAATAATGACCTCTTTGATGATGCGGTCGCGAAGCGTGTGGAATTTCCCGAGTTCGCACCCGCGCCAGAAGTAGCGCCCGCCGTTCCCGACGCGGTGCGCCACGA
>MHLB01000012.1:0-1922 GCA_001818895.1 Candidatus Liptonbacteria bacterium RIFCSPLOWO2_01_FULL_53_13 | reverse complement strand
AGCCGTTCGGAATCGGTGCCTATCGTGATCTTGTAGTTCCGGCGCGTATCCTCCTGCATAAAACGCAGAATTTCCTGCACCACCTGGTGCAGGGTCAGTTTCACGCCAAGCGAAGTATTGAAAAATTCGGGCATAGGCCCACTCTACATCCTCTCTGCGCGCGGTGTCAATAAAAAGCGCCTTGTCTGCGTGGCGCTCCAAAAGTTCCCGTGAGCTCAAGCTGCGGCGACGTGAACCGCGCGCATCTCCGTTGTCAAGACAGCGACGCCACGTTCACGTTGATGCTTGATGTCCAGTCAATCTCCGGAAAGCCGTGAAGGAGGTTTTGAATGTATCCTTTGAGCGCGTCGTAGCGTTCTTTTGTTTTCCCTTCAAATTTCACCGTGAGGTAGGGCCCGTTTTGGGAGTAACGGAGAACGAACATGCCGTCGGGAAAATCCAAGCGCACGCCGTCGCCCGCTCTCTCGTCGCTTATCACCTCGGCAGAAGGAAAATCGCGCGACAACAGCGGAGTAATTCTCGCTACCAGATCAACTTTCTTATCGTCCGCGCAGAATACTTTGATCTCCGGGCTTGAGATATAGCGCGGCAGGGCGGAAACCGCCTGCAAAAGCGACTGGTTCGTGTGCGCAAGATACCGCAGAAGGCGCATGGTTGAGTAAAGCCCGTCGTCATGATTATGGAAGTCCTTTGAGAAAAAGAAGTGGCCGGAAAGTTCGCCTATGAACGCCGCCCCCACTTCTTGGTTCTTCTTTTTGAGGAACGAATGGCCGGTGCGCCACATGAACGGCGTCCCGCCCGCCCCCACGATCGCATCGTGCACCACTTTGGAGCAAAGCGTGTTGTACATGATGGTGGCGCCGGGATGCGCCGCAAGCGTGTCCAGCGCAAAGAGCGCCACGAGCACGTCGTTCCAGATGGTTTGGCCCTTCTCGTCAACAATGCCGATCCGGTCTCCGTCAGCATCATAGGTAAAGCCGAGGTCCGTGCGGGCCGCGCGCACCTCGCCGCCCACCCGCTCCATCACTTCGGATGCGGTGGGGTCGGCAACGCCCAGAGGGAAAGACGGGTCCACAACGCAGTTCTTTTCAACGACTTCGCACCCCGCCCGCCGCAGGAGTTCCGGCGCAAGCGTCCCCGCAGTTGAAGCGCTCGCATCCACCAGTACCCGAAACTTTTTTGCGAGCGGTATGCGCCGGAGTATGTCGGCGTAGTATGCTTCGCGGACGTCCTGCGTTGCGCACGCGCCGGGCGATGGGCTTTGCTCATAATCCTCTTCGGCGGTCAAGCGCCGGAGTTCCTGAATGCCCTCGGTCACGAGCGTTTCCGAAAAGCCGTTCGCGAATTTGAATCCGTTGAACTCCGGCGGATTGTGCGATGCCGATATATAGACCCCTCCCTGCCGCTCCAGGAAATACTGCGACCAATAAAAAGTCCCCACGAGCGTCATGCCGATGTCAATAATATCCATTCCCGCCCATTGCAGGCCCCGGATGATTGCGGCCGCATAGGCGGGGCTCGTGGCGCGCGCATCGCGCCCCACGACGCATCGCGTCACTCCCCGTCTCTTCAGGTATGTGCCGAACGCCTTTCCGAAATGCTCGGCGACTTCTGGGTTCAGGTCCGTGCCAACGAGGCCTCTCACGTCATAACCGCGGAATATGTCCGGATTGATGTGCATGTATGTACCAGTATACGCCGATGGCGGGTACTATGACAATGACGGAAAATCTGTCGGTAGTTGGCGCCTCTCACCGTTCACGTGTTCGCAAAAACCCGTGTATTCGGAACGTATTGAACTTTTCCCTGAAATAACCGAAAATAGGAGTGCGATACTAATATACAAATTCATGCGAATGATACGAATGGATGCGAATTTGTATGATTCGTATCATTAGTACCATTCGTATATTGGTATCATT
>MHLB01000011.1:20030-20478 GCA_001818895.1 Candidatus Liptonbacteria bacterium RIFCSPLOWO2_01_FULL_53_13 | reverse complement strand
TGTCCGTGAAGACCTTGTACACGCGCACGGCGCGGTGTTTGAGTACCGGGGAAGTGAACCGCATCTCTGGTGCAATACGCAGGAAGGGCTTGGCAATAAAAACTGGATTGCGGAATGGATGTATGCGCGCGCCGGAACCGGCAGAACGTATTACGAGGGAATTGGCGTTGATACCGCGCTCATGGCGGTAAACGACGTAATCGCGCAGGGAGCGATGCCCGTGGTGTTCACCGATGAGGTGGCGGTGGGCGACCCCGCATGGTATGCGGACACGAAGCGCGCGAAAGATCTGGCGGACGGGTTCTATGCAATCTGCAAAGAAGTGGGAATGGCAATGCCTGCGGGAGAATCGCCCGCGCTCAAATATTTGATGAAATCGGAGCCGCCGGTAACATCCGCGCCGTCGCTCTCCGGATGCGTGACGGGCATTATTGCGCCCGTGAGCAGC
>MHLB01000011.1:15304-19917 GCA_001818895.1 Candidatus Liptonbacteria bacterium RIFCSPLOWO2_01_FULL_53_13 | reverse complement strand
TCGTCATCAAGCGGGCGCTCTCACTTCCGGAGCAATTTCTCACAAAGCTTCCGAACGGCAGAACTCTTGGCGAAGAAGCGCTCATTCCCACGCGCTCATATGTCGCCTTGATTGAAGGTTTGCTTGACGCGGGCGTTCAGATTCATGCACTTCTCCCGGGCACGGGCGGCGGAATCGGCAAAATTGCTTTTGATAAGCGGCCATTTACCTATCGCGTAAAGAACTGGCCTGCGGTACCGCCGTTATTTCTCTTTATGCGGGAACTCGGCGTTTCGCTTGAAGATTGCATGAGAACATTCAATTGGGGCGTCGGATATTATGTTTTTGTGCCACCGTCCGAGGTGGAATCGGCGCTTGCGGCGGGAAAGAAGGCAGGGTGCGAGTTGTTTGACCTCGGCGTGGTGGAAGACGGGGACAGGCAGGTCGTTTTTGAGCCGGAGAACATTACGCTTATGCCCCCAGGAGAGTAAACTATCTTATCTCCCGAGCTTGTCGAGGGAATGCATTATTGAACCCCCTCGACTTCGCTCGGGGAATAAAAATATGGCTATCCCAAAGAAAACAGCTCTTATTTCGGTCTACCACAAAGAAGGCATCGTTGAGTTCGCACGGGAGCTCAAGAAGCTCGGCTGGGATATTTTGGCCTCCGGCGGGACGGCAAAGCATCTGCGGGAGGCGGGCGTTGAGGTCGTGGACATTGCCGATAAGGTTGGCAAACCGATTTTGGGGCATCGCGTGGTGACGTTATCGCGCGAGGTGCATGCGGGCATCTTGGCGAAAGATACTCCGGAGCAGAACAAGGAACTTGAAGAGCAGGGAATCGCGCGCATTGATCTGGTGTGCGTTGACCTCTATCCGCTGGAAGCGGAAATCGGAAAGGGAAGCGCGCGGGAAGCGGTTATTGAAATGACCGACATCGGAGGCCCCACGATGCTCCGTTCGGCGGCGAAGGGAGGGCGCATTGTGATTTGCGACCCCAGGGACAGAGAGGATGTCATTAAACGGCTCAACGAAAATTCGCTTGATGAGCCGTTTGTCCAATCGCTCGCCGCGAAAGCGGAATTTGTCGTCGCGAAATATTGCCTCGCCTCGGCGGAATATTTGAGCGGTAAAAAATACGGAGGGCTCGTCGGCGAACGGACGGCGGAATGCCTTTACGGCGAAAATGCGTGGCAGACGCCCGCCGGATTATATACCGTCAGGTCCGATGACCCGCTCGCGCTTGATAAATTCACACTTATTGAAGGAACCTCGCCGAGCTATAACAATTGGATTGACCTTGACCGTTCACTTCAGACGCTCACGCATATAGAGGCGGCATTTGAGGCGGGCGGCACCGCAAAACAATTCTCGTTTTATGCGGTGGGGGTGAAACACGGCAACCCCTGCGGGGCGGCGTATGGCGCGAGCGAAGAAGAAGTGTTGCAAAAAGTAATCGCCGGAGACCCGCGCGCGATCATGGGCGGGCTTGTTATCGTGAATTTTAAGATTGAAGCGGGGCATGCGGAAATTTTGACAACGCATCTCGTGGAAAGTGGCCGTCGCATTTTGGACGCCATCGCCGCGCCCGGTTTTTCTCCCGAAGCGATTGAGCTTCTCCGGCGCAAGAAAGATAAATGCCGTTTCTTGGCGAATGAGCATCTTGCGGATGCGAACTTGCCTCGCCGGAGCTTAAGCGAAGCGGACCGGAGCCGAGCGGAGGCGGGTGGCGAAATGCTCGCGCGCGAACCGCGCGTCAGGCAAGTGCGCGGAGGATTTCTTGTCCAACCGAATTATACGTTCGTGCTCAATATGCGGGACTCTGCGGTGGTGCGCTACGGAGCCGAAACGCCGGGAATTGAATCCGATCTCGCGCTTGCATGGGCGGTCGGCTCAACCTCCAACAGCAACACCATCACGCTCGTACGGGGCGGAATGCTTCTCGGGAACGGCGTCGGCCAGCAGGACCGCGTCGGCGCCGCGAAACTTGCGGTAGCGCGCGCGGAAAATTCGGCTTTGTCTCGCTCGCCTCGCTGGGGCTTGGACGAAGCGGGCCGAAGCCACGAGGCGAAGGCGGAGAATCCCACGCGTGGCGCCGTTGCCTACAGCGACAGCTTTTTCCCGTTTCCCGATGGCCCGCAAGTGCTTATTGATGCGGGCATCACGGCGATTCTCGCCACAAGCGGTTCGGTGAATGATAAAGACACAATCGCGCTCTGCGAGAAAACCGGCGTTACTCTGTACATGATTCCCGACAAAATGGCACGCGGATTTTTCGGTCACTAACTTTCCCATACTTCCATACCCCTTATTCGCCCGAATAAGGGGTATAAGAAACCCTCGTTTTGCCATTTTCATACCTCCGCATATAATAGGGTATGGTCATTGTTCTGAATTTCGGCGGCCAGTTTGCGCATCTCATCGCGCGCAGAGTTCGAGACCTCGGAGTGAGGTCCGAAATCTTGCCGTGCGATGCTTCGCTCGCGCACATCAAGACACTTGATCCTTCGGGCATTATTCTTTCGGGCAGTCCCGCATCGGTGCTTGAGAAAGGCAGTCCGCGCATGGAGCGCGGCATTTTTAGTTTAGGAATCCCGATTCTCGGCATTTGCTACGGTCATCAGCTTATGGCGCATATGCTCGGCGGGAGAGTATCACCGGGCAAGAAAAAAGAATATGGCAGGGAAGACCTAAAAATCATTCTGGGAAACGAGTTATTCCACGGGTTCACTGGCGCAAAACAGTCCGTGTGGTTCTCGCACGGCGACCAGGTAATAAAACTGCCCGGCGGATTTGCCAAGATCGCTTCCACCGCCGGATGCCCCATTGCGGGCATGGCGAATGCGAAACGCCGCCTTTTTGCCATTCAATTCCATCCGGAACTTACGCATACGGCAATCGGAGAAAAAGTGCTCTCCAATTTTCTTTTCCGCATCTGCCGCGCGGAGAAGGACTGGAAGCTTGGGGCGATGCTTCGCAAGCTGGAAATCTCACTCAAGCGCGAAGTCGGCAAAAATCACGTGATGATAGGAATTTCCGGAGGCGTTGACTCGCTCGTTGCCGCGACGCTTTTGCACCGCGCGGTTGGTTCACGGCTCCACGCGGCCTTCGTGGATACGGGGCTCCTGCGAAAAAACGAAGTTGAAGATGTGACGCTTTCTTTGAAAAAACAAGGTTTTAAAAATCTCCACGTCGTTTCGGCAAAAAACATCTTCCTTCGCCGGCTCGCGGGCGTCGCGGACCCCGAAAAGAAACGCAAGATCATCGGCCACACGTTCGTTGAGGTGTTTCAGCGCACGGTAAAACAAGAGCTTAAGCGATATCCGGTGACATTCCTTGCGCAAGGGACTATTTATCCCGACAGGATCGAGTCCGCGGCAACGTCAAAATACGCGGCAAAGATCAAGAGCCACCACAATCTTACCTTGCCAAAGTCCCTTCGCCTTTCCATCCTTGAACCGCTCAAAGAATTCTATAAGGACGAAGTGAGAAAGATCGGCACGCTTCTCGGATTGCCGAAAGAACTTGTATGGAGGCATCCGTTCCCGGGACCGGGCTTGGCCATCAGGATCGTGGGGGAAATCACCGCCGAACGATTGCGGATACTCCGCGAAGCGGACGCGATCTTTACCGAAGAGCTTCGCGCATCGGGCGAGTACGGAAAAATTTGGCAGGCATTCGCGGTTTTGCTTCCCTTGCGGACGGTGGGCGTGATGGGGGATGCGCGCACGTATGAATATATGATCGCGCTCCGCGCGGTTGATTCGGTGGACGGCATGAGCGCCGATTGGCACAAGATGCCGCCGGAGCTGCTTGAGCGGATCTCAACCCGCATCGTGGGCGAAGTGCGGGGCGTAAACCGCGTGCTTTACGACGTGACCCAAAAGCCGCCGGCAACGATTGAATATGAATGAAACCATAATTACAATATACTGACAAACTTGAGAATTTAAGGATGTTTTGTATAATAAAATTATGTCGGCAGTGAAAACGGCAAAGCAGATGGAGCGGCACTTGAAGGGAATGGCGAACCATTACCGTATTGAGATATTGCTGCTCGTCGCCGCTCAAGAAGGAATCACGCTCGATGGTATCATTAAGGAAATTGGAGCGAATGGAAAAACAATAGGCGAGCATACCAGGCGGCTCTGTGTGGCCGGACTGCTGAATAAAAGGCATCGAAGCAATTTCGTAGAACATTCATTGTCGCCTTACGGGAAAACATTTGTGCGATTTTTGGAATTATTTCGCCGCAGACAATAACATTCTTAAATTCTCAAGTTTTTAAGAATGTTATTGTCTGTTGGAGCAATTTTTCTCTTGTGCTAAACTAATCCCATGTCCCATCCCAGAATAACCGGCCTTGGACTTGCCTACGACGATGTGCTCCTTATCCCGGGCGCCTCAAATATTCTCCCGCGCGATGCGGACGTGCGCACGCGCCTCACGCGGGGTATCACGCTCAATATTCCCATCGTGAGCGCCGCGATGGATACCATCACGGAAACCGATATGGCGATTGCTCTGGCGCGCGAAGGCGGCATCGGGATTCTTCACAAGAACCTTTCTCTTGACCGGCAGGCGGAAATGGTTGACCGGGTGAAGCGTTCCGAATCGGGAATGATCCCCGAGCC
>MHLB01000011.1:0-15273 GCA_001818895.1 Candidatus Liptonbacteria bacterium RIFCSPLOWO2_01_FULL_53_13 | reverse complement strand
CGACGGCGCTGATGCGCAAATATCATATGAGCGGCATCCCTATCGTGGGCGAAGGAGGCAAACTGGTCGGCATTGTTACGAACCGCGACCTGCGGTTCCAGATCGAAGATGCGACCCGCATTGACGAAATAATGACGAAAGATCATCTCGTAACCGCTCCTCTGGGAACCACGCTTGATGAGGCCCAAAAGATCTTACACACGCACAAGATCGAAAAATTGCTGATCGTGGACGATGATTTTATCTTGCGCGGGCTTATCACGTTCAAAGACATTGAAAAGCGGAAGAGCTTCCCGCATGCGGCGAAGGACGAACAGGGCAGATTGCGCGTGGGAGCGGCGGTGGGCGTCACCGTGGATACGCTCGCGCGGGTGGAGCGGCTCGTGAACGCGGGCGTTGATGTGATCGTGGTTGACACCGCGCACGGGCACGCGGAGAAAGTGCTTCAGCGCATCAAGGAAATCCGCGAGGCATGGCCGAAACTCCAGATCATAGGCGGAAACATCGCGACGCCGGAGGCGGCAGAGGCGTCCATCAAGGCGGGCGTTGATGCGGTCAAGGTGGGAGTGGGCCCGGGTTCCATCTGCACCACGCGCATCATCACGGGCGTTGGCGTTCCCCAGTTCTCCGCCGTTTTGAATTGCGCGGATGTGTGCGCGAAACAAGATGTTCCTCTCATCGCCGACGGCGGCATACACTATACGGGAGATGTGGCGAAGGCGATTGCCGCGGGAGCATCAAGCGTGATGCTCGGGAACATGCTTGCCGGCCTTGAAGAATCGCCCGGGAAAACGGTGATCTATAACGGGCGCAAGTATAAAACCTATCGCGGCATGGGCTCGCAGGGCGCAATGGCGGAAGGCACGCGCGACCGGTATTTCCAGGACGCGGAAGAAAATCTGGCGAAGCTCGTACCCGAGGGCATTGAAGGAAGAGTGTCATATCGCGGATATGTGCGTGAGATCGTGTATCAAATCGTGGGCGGCCTTCGCGCGGCGATGGGCTATTGCGGTACGCCGACCATAAAGGACCTGCAAGCGAACGGAAAATTCGTGCAGGTGACACAGGCGGGCATCGTGGAAAGCCACCCGCACAACGTGGAAATCACCGAGCAGGCGCCGAATTACTGGAAATAAAGAAAGGAAATCTCGAAATTCGAATATCGAAATCCGAAATAATAACAAAAATCAGAAGTTCTAAATTCGAAACAGTTTCACAGTTTAACTATTGGAGCATTTGGAGCATTCGAATTTGTTTCGTATTTCGTGCTTCGAATTTGGTGTTTTAAAACATATGGTTACCGTCATTCTTGGATGCCAGTGGGGCGACGAAGGAAAGGGGAAAATCGTCGATGTGCTCGCACAACATGCGGATGTGGTCGTCCGTTTTCAGGGAGGCGCGAATGCGGGGCATACGGTGGTGGCGGACGGGACGCAGTACGTGCTCCATCTTATTCCTTCGGGAATTTTGAATCCCAAAACGGCATGCGTCATCGGCCACGGCGTGGTGTTGGATCCGGCGTCGCTCCTTGAAGAGATTCAACTGCTTGCCAAGCTCGGCACGGATTTGAAGGGTCGGCTTTTGATAAGCAACAGAGCGCATCTCGTGATGCCATACCACAAAACGCTTGACCAGGCGAAAGAGCTGGCAGGAGGCGATAAAAAAATCGGGACCACCGGCAGAGGCATCGGGCCGGCGTACACCGATAAGGCGTCGCGCGTCGGCATCCGCGTTCTTGACCTGCTTGAGCCGGAACGGCTTAAGGACAAGATCACAAAAAATATCTCGTCCGTGAATCAGATCCTGGAACATATCTATCACGCGCCGCGAATTGAGGCGCAAGGAGTCATTGCCGAATATCTTGCGTACGGCAAAACGCTCGCGCCCTACATCGCGGATGCGGAATCATATTTGGTGCAAGCGGTACGGGATAAGAAAAATATTATTCTCGAAGGCGCTCAGGGGTCGCTTTTGGATATCGACATCGGCACATATCCTTACGTGACTTCTTCAAACACCACCGCCGGAGGCAGTTCAACGGGGTCGGGAATCGCCCCGAGAAAAATAGATAAAGTGATCGGCGTGGTCAAGGCGTACACCACGCGGGTCGGCGAAGGGCCGTTTCCTACGGAACTGCCGGAGGCCGAAGGAAACGCCCTGCGCGAACAAGGGAAGGAATTCGGGGCGACCACGGGCCGCCCTCGGCGATGCGGGTGGTTTGATGCGGCGGTAGTCCGCTTCGCGGCGGAAGTGAACGGCGCGGACGAACTGGTTATCACGAAACTTGACGTGCTGGATAATTTGCCAAAAATAAAAATCTGCACGGGGTATGCGTATCGCGGAAAACCACTCCCGCATTTCCCGGCGGATATGGAAGTATTAAGCGAAGTTCAGCCGATCTACGAAGAATTCCCCGGCTGGCAGGCGAAAACTTCGTCGGTGACGGAGTGGAGCAATCTCCCGCAAGCGGCGCAAAATTATCTTCATCGTTTGGAAGAGCTCGTAGGTGTCCGGATCGGCATGGTATCCGTAGGGCCCGATCGCGCGCAAATAATCACGAAAAAATGAATCGGTGCGGGGGATCGCGAGAAGCGAGGGGAACGGCGAAATATAGTTCGCCGTTTTAGTGTAGTATAATAGACAGGATGGATACTATGCCTGACAAGACGGATGAAATGATAGTAGAAGAGGTACAACGGGGCGACACTCAAGCATTTGGAGAGCTCGTGTCCCGATATGAGGAGAAAATCATGCGTTACGCCGGAAAATTTCTCTCCGAAATTGATGACCGAAAAGATGTCGTACAAGAGGCGTTCATCAAGGCGTATGCGAACATCCAGGGATTTGACGCGAAGCGAAGATTTTCGCCGTGGATATACCGCATCGCCCATAACGAATTCGTAAATGCGCTCGCGAAAAAAAGCAAAATCCCGACCATTTCATTCGACCCCGACTTGCTCTTTCCGCATCCCGTAGCGGCGGAAACCGCGGACGGGAACGCCGCACGGCGCGAAATGCGTGAAATGCTGGACATGCACCTTGCGAACATCAGCCCGAAATATCGCGAACCGCTCGTGCTGTATTATTTTGAAGATATGGATTACTCGCACATTGCCGAGGTTCTGGAGATTCCCGTTTCCACCGTGGGAGTTCGCTTGAACCGAGGAAAGGCGATACTAAAAGAATTGATGCACGCACATGCATAACGAACAAGAGAAAAAATCGCTTCGGGAGTACGTGCTCGGCGTTATCGAGCGCGGAGAAGTGAAAATGCGTCCGAAGTGGCATTTTGCGTTCCGCGCCGCGCTCTATGCAACCGGCGGCATCGTGCTCCTGCTCATACTTATATATCTGGTGAGTTTTATTGCATTCGTGCTCCGGCAAACCGGCGTATTATTTGAACCGTCGTTCGGTTCGCGAGGATGGTTCGCGTTCTTCGGTTCGCTTCCGTGGATTCTCGTTTTGCTCTCTGCGGCATTTATAGTTATTTTGGAAATTCTCGTTCGCCGATACGCCTTCGCGTATCGCAGACCCCTCTTATACACCGCACTTGCCATTATTCTCATTGCGATTGCCGGAGGAACGCTCATATCGCAAACGCGGCTGCACGGCAGATTGTTCCAATATGCGCGGGAAGACCGGCTTCCGATTCCTTTCGCGGGACGGATGTATCGCGGATTCGGAGGGCAGAGATTCATGGATATTCATAGAGGCGCAATCCTTAAAATGGGAGAGGGCGGTTTTGTGCTTGATGATGTGCGGGGAGGCACCTCCTCGATCGCCGTTTCTCCGATGACCCGCATGCCTCCTGACGGGCCGTTATCCGCGGGCGAAAGCGTAATCATATTCGGAGAGCGCGAGGGCGAAATTATCCGCGCGTTCGGCGTGAGGAGAATCGGCTCCGAGGAGAATGAAATATTCCGCGTTCGCATGCGGTAGTAATATGCGAAAGGTCGGGAAAGGCCGCACCATTTCAGGATATCCGCAATGGATGTGGCCATTAATTCATGAAAAACAAAAATAAAATCGCGCTCTACACGGCCCTTTCGGCGGTGGCGCTCGGGCTTCTGGGAACCGGCGTTGCATCGGCGGGAGGAATGGGAATGTTCGGCGGGGGATTCGGCTTCGTTGCCGCGACTCCCGACGAAGTCGCATCGCGGCACCAGACGATGTTCCAGAACGAAGCAACTCTTCTGGGCATAAGTGTTGATGACGTAAAGAGCGGATGGGCCGAGGGTAAAACCATAGGAGAGATCGCAACAGCGCACGGCATTACCGCGGACCAGCTCGCGCAAAAAATGAAGGACGCGCGCGGCGCGCAGATGAAGTCCCAGCTTCAGGCGCTGGTTGATAAGGGAATTATCACCCAGGCGCAAGCCGATTCGCGGCTGAAGGTCATGCAGAATTTCTCCCAAAACCGGAAAGGGAACGGTGCAATGGGGAAAGGAATGCGCGGAGGATTCAGGTTCTAACCCCCATGAGCATGATGGTGTTGCACTAACAGCTTCTTGCCTCTGCTCCGCCCCGGGCGGACGCAGGGGTTTGAAGTTTTCTTAATATGAAATTATTCCATCGTTTAAAAACCTGGTATGCGCATATAAAAAAATATGCGTTACTCCATAAAACCACCGCCGTCATCGTTGCTCTCGTCATCATCGGGGGCGGGTATTACGGATATAAAAAATTAACAACGGCGCCGGCGGAAACGCGCTATGTGCTTGCCGCGGCGGAAAAAGGAACGCTTGTCGTATCGGTCGCAGGAACCGGGCAGGTGTCCGCTTCAAATCAGGTTGATTTGAAGCCGAAGGTCTCCGGAGATGTCACCGCTATCGGGGTGAGCGAGGGCCAGCGGGTAACTGCCGGCACGCTTATCGTCCGCCTTGACTCGCGCGACGCGGAAAAAACGGTGCGCGACGCGGAGGCGAATCTGGAAAGTGCGAAAATCTCTTTGCAAAAACTGGTTCAGCCGGCGGACGCGCTTTCTCTCCTTCAGGCGGAAAACACCCTCGCACAGGCGAAAGAGTCCGAACAAAACGCGGAAAGCAGCTTGATGAAAGCATATGACGATGGGTTCACCGCGATCGCGAACGCGTTTATAGATATTCCGGGCGTGATGACGGGCCTTGAGAGTGTTTTAAACGGCAATACGCTCGCCGCGAGCCAGTCAAATGCATATGCATACTACGATCTTATAAAATTGCAGGAGCCGAGCGCCGAGCAGTTCCGCGATACCGCGCTCGCAAGTTATGCCACCGCGCGTACGGCATACGAAAAAACCCTCCAGAATTATAAGAACACAAGCCGGTATTCGGACAAGGCGACCGTTGACTCGCTTATCAGTGAATCGTACGATACGATGAAATCAATTTCGGAAGCGATCAAGAACGCGAAAAGTTTTCTTGATTTCGTGAACGACACACTTGCCGTCGGCGGTTCGCGGATACCCTCCGCGCTCACGACGCATATCGGAAATCTCCAGTCATATACCGGAACCGCGAATACGCACATCGGCGCCCTTCTTAATATCAAGACCTCCATACAAGACGATAAGGACACGATAGTCGGCACGGAACGCACGATACGGGAAAAGACGGAGGCGCTTCTCAACCTCAAGGCGGGAGCCGATCCGTTGGATGTGAAATCGCAGGATCTCTCGATAACACAGCGCGAGAATGCATTGAGGGACGCAAAGGAAACGCTCGCGAATTATTTTATCCGCGCGCCGTTTGACGGCATCGTCGCGGCTATTAATGTGAGAAAAGGCGATTCCGCTTCGGGGGCTTCCGCGGTCGCGACCGTGATTACCGCGCAGAAAATCGCGGAAGTGTCTTTGAACGAAGTTGATGTGGCGAAAATAAACGCGGGACAGAAAGTGACGCTCACGTTTGACGCGTTCCCGGACCTCACCATCGCGGGAAGCGTCGTGCAGGTGGACACTATCGGCACGGCGACCCAGGGCGTGGTGAATTATGGCGTGAAAATCGCGTTTGATACGCAGGATGACCGCGTGCGCCCCGCTATGAGCGTCTCTGCCGCAATTATCACTTCCGCGACGACGGATGCGCTTCTTGTGCCGAACGGGGCGGTAAAAAGCGACGGAAGCGCGTATTACGTGGAAATGTTGGAGGGGGTTGATGCGGTTGCCGCAACGTCAGCTATGGGAAGCCAGGGGATTGCGTCCAACACGGCGCCTCGCAGGCAAACAGTTGAGATTGGAGAAGCGAATGACACCATAACGGCAATCCTCGGCGGACTTAAAGAAGGCGACCTTGTGGTCTCGCGGACTATTTCCGGTACGGCAACAACGGCCTCCCCGTCAACGCAAAACACAAGCGTGCGACTCCCCGGGATTAGCGGAGGAAGATAGGGACTTCTCTTATGATTGCCTGCAAAGATATTACGAAGGTCTATATAAACGGCGACGTGGAAACGGTGGTGTTGAAGGGCGTCTCGTTTGAGATACGGGAAGGGGAGTTCGTCGCGATTATGGGTCCTTCCGGTTCGGGAAAGTCAACTCTCATGCATATCCTGGGATGCCTTGACGCGCCGACTGCCGGCGCGTATGTGCTTGACGGCAATAACGTGGCGAATCTTTCCGACGACGAACTCGCCGATATCCGCCAGGGAAAGATCGGCTTTGTATTTCAATCGTTCAATCTTCTTTCCCGCGCGACGGTCTTGCGAAACGTGATGCTTCCGCTCGTCTATGCGGGCATTCCGAAGCATACGCGCGAACTCCATGCCCGCAAGGCGCTTGAAGCCGCAGGGCTTCCGGAAGACCGCTGGACGCATCTTTCCAACCAGCTTTCGGGAGGCCAGATGCAGAGAGTTGCGATCGCGCGCGCGCTCGTCAATAACCCAAGCATAATCCTCGCGGACGAACCGACCGGCAATCTTGATACAAAAACCGGAGAAGTGGTACTTGGTACGTTTCAGGAGCTGAACCACCGCGAACACCATACAATAATACTCATCACGCACGAGCCGTATGTCGCCGAACATGCCGACAGGATTATTCACATTCAAGATGGGCTTATTTTGGAAGACAAGAAGAACCATCATAAACGAACGGCAACCGGGGAATAAATTACCAATTACTAATTTCTAATTACTAATGACTCTCATCGATCTATTTGAAGAAACTCATTCGTCTCTCACCGTGAACAAAGTGCGCACGGGGCTCACCATGCTCGGTATTGTGATAGGCATCGGTTCGGTCATTGCAATGATCTCCATCGGCCAAGGGGCACAGGGAACGATTGAGGCGAACATCCAGTCCATCGGCTCCAATCTGCTTCTCGTCATGCCGGGCGCCCAGCGGGGAGCGGGAGTGCAGGTGAGCGCGGGACGCGGAAGCGCGCAAACGCTTACTCAGGAAGACGCGGATGCGATCTCAAAAGAGGTGACGGATGCGAATGCCGTTGCTCCGGAAGTGTCCCGCAGGTATCAAGTAACCGCGCGCGGCACGAATACCAATACGCAAGTGGTCGGCACCGTCGCCGCTTATCCTTCCGTGCGGAATATTGAAATTGAGGAAGGTTCGTTCGTCACCGACAGTAATGTGCGCGCTCTTTCCCGCGTGGCCGTAATCGGCCCCACGGTGCTCACCGATCTCTTCGGAGAGGGAGCGAATGCCATCGGACAGACGATACGCATCAACAAAGTTGATTTCAAGATCATCGGTGTTACCAAGGCGAAGGGAGGAAGCGGGTTCGGAAGCCAGGACGATATGATATTCGTCCCGCTCTCCACCGCACAGCGGTTTTTGGCGGGCGATACGTACGTGACCACCATCAGCGTGCAGGCGAAAGACCAGGAATCCATGCCGGCCATTCAGCAGCAGATCAACGACCTTTTGCTTTCTCGCCATAATATTATTCCTCCGCAAACCGCGGATTTCAGCATACTCAATCAGGCGGATATTGTGGCGACCGCGGCATCCATAACCAATACTTTCACCATTCTTCTCGGGGCCATTGCGGGCATTTCTCTCGTAGTGGGAGGCATCGGTATTATGAATATGATGCTCACCACGGTAACCGAACGGACGCGCGAGATTGGTCTAAGGAAAGCGATTGGTGCGAAGCGAAAGGACATCAGCACGCAGTTCCTTGCCGAATCGGTGACGCTCACCTTCGTCGGGGGAGTGATCGGCGTGCTTTTTGGGTGGGGAGTGTCGCTTCTCGTTGCGCAATTCGCCGGAATCGCAACCTCAATTTCATGGTCGGCGGTTGCGCTCGCGTTCGGCGTATCGGCAGGCATCGGCATCTTGTTCGGATATTATCCTGCCCGGCGCGCAGCGGGATTGAATCCGATTGAAGCATTGAGGTATGAGTAGGGTCGAGCGCGAAAGGATATGTAAGATATGGAGATATAGAGATATGAGTAAATGGATTTATTCTCCCTTTTACCCTGCCTGCCCGCCAAAGCTTCAGCGACGGCGGGAACCTGTTGAAGGGTTGCTAAAGGGAGTGCCCGCAGGGGCGAGGGATTTCAAAAAATACAACCCGCGGTCGGGCGGAACAATAAAACAAAAACAAAACAAATGAACAGAAAAATACAAATAATAATCGGACTGGTCGTGGTCGTGGGGGTGAGTTTTTATGGCGGAATGAAATACGGCGCGGGCAATACAAGTGCGCAAAATCTTTCTGCCGGAGCAAGAGGAACGGGATTTCAGCGGATCGAAGGCGCAGGAGGCGCTGCGGGACGAACGGGCGCTTTACAAAACGGCGGGTTTGTCTCGGGAGAAATAACGAGCAAAGACGAGAAAAGCATCACGGTTACCTTGCGCGATCCGCGCCAGATGAACGGAGCTACTTCGTCAAGTCAGGGAGGAGGACTTGCCTCGCCGAGTCAAGGCGGGTCTCGGATAGTGTTTTTCTCGTCTTCCACGCAGGTAATGAAATCCACAAGCGGGTCGCTTGACGATCTTAAGGCGGGCGAGCAGATAACGGTAACGGGGAACATGAATACGGACGGAAGCGTGACGGCGCAATCGGTGCAGATACGGCCGGCGGGCGGCAGATAAAGTTGGCTGCCCGTCTATCCCAGCCGCAAAGCGGCGGGGTATTTCGCGGGTAGCACCGTGGCAACTTTGTCGGCAAGGTACGCCCACCGGGCATACGATTTCTTTGTGCCGATTCATCCCCGAGGTTCGCCTCGGGGTATTCTCGGCGCTTCCGATAAAAACGGAGGTATGAAAATGGCAAAGCAAAGTTTTTCATACCCCTTATTCGCCCGAATAAGGGGTATGAGGATATAAGGCGGGGAAACGGCTAGCGCACTGTATTAGGCGTTTAGGAGGCCACGCCAAAGGCCATGCCGGAGGCAGGCAAGCAGGCGCGCACATACACGGAGGGGCCCCCAAGAGCAATCTTAGCAATCTTTTTACCTTGTTATGATGTACTAGTACATCATAACAAGGGTTCTTTTGCGATGGGCGGCGGATAGAAAGAGGTGGTGGAGATTCACGAGTCGGAGGATTTTCGAAATTCACAGGAAGTATGATATAGTATCTCCCATGAATAAATCTATTATCTCAATCATAATCGCGGTGGTGGTGGTCGGAGGGGGGTGGTGGCTCTATGCCGGCAAGAAGGCAGAGATACCCGTGCCCGTAGTAAATACTAATGAGGGAAATGCGGCTCCCGAGGCGGTGCAGGGAATCTCCGTAAACGGCGCTCCTGTGGAAATAGGCGCATCTGTGAGTGTGGGGGTGAAAGAATTCACGGTGGTCGGACGGCCTTTCTCGTTTTCTCCCTCGTCCCTCTCCGTAAAGAAGGGGGATAGAGTAAGAATCGTATTCAAAAACGCGGAGGGATTCCACGACTTGAAGATTGACGAATTTCAAGTGGCGACGAAAAAACTCAACGGGGGAGAGGAAGAAACGGTGGAGTTCACCGCCGACAAAGCCGGTTCGTTTGAATTTTACTGCTCCATAGGCAATCACCGCGCAATGGGGATGAAGGGAACGCTTACGGTGGCGGAATAGTGTGCTATACTTCCCCTATGTCTCTCCGCAGTAACGAAACCTATTTTTTCTTCGCGCTTCTCATCATAACGGCGCTTCTCGCCGGATTTATGGTTCTCCCGTTTGTAACCGACCTGGTGCTTGCCGCCGTTTTTGCCGTGGTCTTTTGGCCTCTGCGCCAATGGTTTGCAAAACGCATGCCGAATCGTCCGGGCCTTGCCGCGGGAATCACCGCGCTTATCGCCCTTTTGATCGTGCTCGTTCCGCTTAACTTTTTCGGCATCCGGATCATCTTGGAAGCGAATACTCTCTATTCCCACCTTGTTCAAAATAGGGAATCCATCCAAGAGTTTTTCGCCCGCGCAACCGAATGGTTCGGCGGAAGCGTTTCCCTGCCGGTTGAAAGCATCGGCGAGTATGCCACGCAAGGCCTGCGCTGGCTGGTAAGCAAAGCAGGCGCGATATTCTCGGAGCTTGCCGGCATCTTTTTTCACTTCGTCTTATGGGCCGTGGCGTTGTATTACTGCCTGAAAGAGGGCGGGCGCATATTGCAATACATCCGGGAAGTGGCGCCGCTTCCCTCGGGCGACGATGAAAAATTCTTCGGCCGCCTTGAATCCGCAGTGCGGTCAATTGTCGTGGGCTCGTTGGTCATAGCGCTCCTCCAGGGGTTTCTTACGGGAGTCGGCTTTGCGCTCTTCGGCGTGGCAAATCCGGTGCTCTGGGGCTTCTTCGCAGTCATTGCCTCAATGGTGCCCGGCGTCGGCGCAATGATTGTCACCGTACCCGGCGCGCTCTATTTGCTCGCAAGCCAGAACGGGCTCTTTGGGCCTGTCGGTTTGCTCCTTTGGGGAATGCTCATCGTAGGCACCGCAGACAATATTGCGAGGCCGTTTCTTTTGAAGCGCGGAGTGAAGGTGCACCAGTTTCTTGTGCTCTTGAGCGTCTTGGGCGGTCTTGCCGCTTTCGGACCAATGGGATTTGTCCTCGGCCCGCTCGTCCTCTCGTTGCTTTTCGCCCTCCTTGATATCTACCCGATCATGGCGCTTCGTCCGTAGCAGGGTACCGTTTTCCGGAAGCGGCGCGCCTTCAGAACGCGCGCGCAAGCGTGACGATAACGAAAATTCCCGCGGAATTCAGCACGAGGGAGAGAAGAATAAATTGCCAGTCCTTCAACTTGCTTATCCCCAATATGCTTATCCCGATTTCATCGGGAAGCGGAGATGCGATGATCACCGCGCCGACGAATGGAGAAAACCACGCGAAAAAAGGAGTGCGAAAGAGGGCCTTCAGATGATTTCCTTCCCACTTCAAAAAAAGCGGTTTCAACTCTTCAAGTACGCTATCCTTGAGAAACCGGAAGATAAGAAAGTCACCGACAACTCCTCCCATCCCCGCAAGCAGTGCGATTTCAACCGGGTGCAAAATGTCGGCGAGATGATACAAAACAATCGCCGCAGGCGCAACGGTAAAAGTAGATACGAAAAAGAACCCGGTGATAAATGCGCCAACGTATCCAAGGTCGCCGAGTTGCATAATGACATTTTTTACGAACGGCGTGTCGGCAAAATAGAAAAGCGCGACTAAGCTCGCCGCAAGGAGGGTCGTATTTTTATATCGCCAGTTTTTATATTTTTCTGAAATATCCATCTTGCGTTTACCGCGCCGCCTTTCTCCGGTAATATTTCTTCCCCTTTAATTTTTCCGGCAAGAGGTCGGTTTTTACGTACGGCTCGTATCCTTTGCCGTAACCAAGATCTTTCATAAGTTTGGTCGGCGCATTTCTTATCTCAAGCGGGACGGGAAGATTGCCGTGCGCTTTGACGTCATCCAGCGCCTCAAAATAGGCGTAATACGCGCTTTTGTCCTTGGGGGCGAGTGCGAGATAGACCGTGCCGTGGGCAAGATTGATTGCCGCTTCCGGCATGCCGATGGTATCCACCGCCCGGAACACTTCGTTCGCCACGACGAGCGCGGTCGGGAGCGCCATGCCGATGTCCTCCGACGCGAATATCACCATTCGTCTCGCAATGAATTTCGGGTCCTCTCCCGACTCAAGCATCCGCGCGAGATAGTAAAGCGCGGCGTCCGGCTGGCTCGCGCGCATGGATTTAATGAATGCGCTTATCGTGTTGTAGTGCTCATCTCCTTTTTTATCAAACCGCAGAAACTTATTTTGAACGGTGTTTTTGAGCGCCTCAACGGTGATTTTTTTGCCGTTGCCCGCGCCGCGGGAAGAGGTTTTTTTCAACGAAACGGGGTAAAGCTTGGACGCGCTCTCCAATACGCTGATTGCCTGGCGGGCGTCGCCGTTTGCCATACGTACGAGCCATTCTTTTGCCTCTTTCTCGACAGGAAGGCCCGTACGGTCAATAATTTGCCCTATTTCCGCTTCATTCAGTTCATTGAGCACAAACACACGGCAACGCGATAAAAGCGCGGGAATGACCTCAAAACTGGGGTTTTCGGTCGTCGCGCCGATAAGCACGATATCCCCGCGCTCCGCATAGGGAAGCAGGAAATCCTGTTGTGCTTTGTTGAACCGGTGTATCTCGTCAAGAAAAAGTATCTTCGGTCCCGAACGCAAGCTTTGGTCGTTCAGGATTGCCCTAATGTCGTCCTTGCCCGCGGAGACCGCCGAAAGCTCGTAGAGTTTGGCGTCAAGCGACTTTGCATAGATTTTCGCGAGCGTCGTTTTGCCGACGCCCGGAGGGCCCCAAAGGATAAAAGAGAACAGGTGCCCCTCCTTGATGGCGACGCGCAGAGGCTTGCCCTTGCCTACGAGGTGCGTTTGCCCGATGAAATCTTCAAGCCGTTTGGGCCGTATTTGGGACGCCAAAGGTTCCATGGGGGTAGTATAACAGATTGCCCCGTTCCTCCTCTTGTCATTCCCGCGTTTTATTCCCCGAGCGAAGTCGAGGGGTTTCTCCCTTTCCTAAAGGGAGTACCCTGGAAGGGGGAGGGATTTACGAAATCCTCCGCCTCGCGCGGCTCGGCACCTCCTTTAAGAAAGGAGGAATTATTCTTCCTTTTATAAAGGGAGTGCTCCGAAGGAGCAAGGGATTTATTCCTCTAGTGTCGCTGATGTACCTGCGTATCGTATCCTCTGGTTTCTTCGTCGCTTCGCGAAAACCCCAGACCTTCAAGCGCGTTATAGAGTTCCTTGCGAACCGCATCCGGGTCAGCGTCCTCCTGCGCCATTTTTTCAATTTCCATATAATTCCCGAGTTGTTCCACTTCATCTAAGCAGACGTTATACGCGCCGAGCGTCCCTTTGCGGCGGATTTTTTTCACTTCTATCTCCGGGAACCATCCGAGCGCTCCCAAAATGCCGTGCAGCGCATCGGGGCTTGCGATCTCGGTCTCGTATTCAATATTATCCATCTCATTTGATTTCTGTTGCTTCAGGTTGAATTCCGCTTTATCGTTTTCGCGCCTGATGCGCAAAATAACGTCGCCCTCTTTCGCCGACGCGAATTCCGCCGAACCATGACGGGAATAAACCGTATCATGTTGATGAACGGGTGGTAAAAGCACACAATTTTGCGCACGGAGCTTCTCTTCAAGCGCGCGCATATCGCTTATTCTCACTTTTATTTCAATCTCGCGCATATGTTACCGCGAACTCAAAATAAACAGCGCCAAAAGCGCGACGATAATGATGAAAAAGAATATCGCCAGCGTGTGCGCGAGAAGCGAAAGCGCCTCGTCTTTTCTTCCGTCCAGGTACCACATGGCCGATCTGCCGAATATGAGAACGCCCATGATTGCCACGGAGAAGACAAGAAGCGAAAGCATCACTATCGGGACGAGCACGGTGTCTTTTTGCGCAGGGCCGAATACGCTGGGCGCATAGGAAAGAAACAAGGAAACGAGCGCGATGTAGAGCGTCGCTAAAAGAGAGTTCACGACCGCGTGTTTGACGATGGGTTTCATGGGAAGAATTATAGCACAACCCTAGGTCATTGTCTCCGCGCTGTAGCGGGCGATAAGGCCCGTGCGAAGCGCTTTGCGATACACCCGCTTGAAAAGCTGATAGGCAAAGAAGAGATAGATGAATGAAAGCCCCATGCCGAAGAGAAGCGTAGGCATGGAAAAACCGTTTCCGGAAATGATAGAACGCGCGCCTTCAAACACATAAGAGGGCGGGAGAAAATGTCCGATGGTTTGCATCCAATGCGGCAATATTTCAAGGGGATACAGCACGCCTACGAACGGAGAGATGAACGCGGGAATGGGCCACACGAGCCATTCCGCCGAAGGCCCGAACCGGAGCAGGAGACACATGGCCACGATGCCGAGCGTAATGCCGAAAAGAAACAAAATACCCAGAAAGAGCGCAAGCGAGGAACCATAGATAAATATGGAAAATCCGAATGCAAGCGTGGTAAAGAGAATCATTACGATAAGAGCGAGCGCACTTCTCGCGATTCCCGCGAGTACAAAGCCGGTGATGTATTCCGATATCTCAAGCGGCGACCCGAAGAAATTCAAAAAATTGCGGGACCACGAATCCTCCATAAATGACATGCTGATGCCTTGCATGACCTGGCCAAGAAAATTCCAAAGAAGCACCGCGCCCAGCAAAATGGGTATGAATCGCAAACCGGAACCGCCGGACTGGCTAAGGTATTTGGTTAAAAATCCCCACAAAATAATGTCCACTGTCGTCCATGTGAATATTTGCAGAAAGCGCGGTATGTTGCCGCGCAAAAGATATAACTGGCGAAGAAATATGGCATAAATGCGGCGTATATTCATGGGCGTTATATGGCTTCAAGTGTGAGCGGCTCGCGCGCGATAGTGATGAATAATTCTTCCAGATTCGCTTTTCCGTATTCGCGCGGAAGCGTCTTCGGATTCCCTTCAAGCAAGATTTTCCCGTGCGAAAGGAAAAGTATCCTGTCGCACACTTCGGCGACCTCGTGCATGTTGTGAGAGGTCCACAAAACCCCGCCCGTCCCGTTTGCGGCATACTCTTTTATCTTTTTGCGGGCGATCTGCGCCGTTGAAGGGTCAAGCGACGCGGTTGGCTCGTCCAGAAGAAGCAGGCGCGGATTATTGAGCATCGCCTTTGCCAGGCTCACCCTGGTTTGCTCACCGGAAGAAAGCACGCCGCATTTCGTGTCCTTGAATTGTTCAAGGTCAAATTCCGCGAGGAGGCCGCCGATGCGCTTTTTCAAGTTCGGTACGTCGTAGAGAAGTCCGAAAATCTTAAGATTCTGGGCGACGGTAAGGTTTCCGGGGACTTGGGCGTAGACCGCCGAAAAATTCGTCCGTGACACCGCCTCGCTGCGGTT
>MHLB01000010.1 GCA_001818895.1 Candidatus Liptonbacteria bacterium RIFCSPLOWO2_01_FULL_53_13 | reverse complement strand
TGAACTGCACCAGCAGAAATTATCCAAAAGCGCCAGATAATCAATGTCCGCGCCCGCCGCGACCGCAGAGCGGACCGCCGTGTCAATCGCGGAAGCGGCCATATGATACGCATCAATTTCCGAATACGACGGCGCGATGCCCGAAGAAAGGACGATTCCCTTTTGCGAATTGAGCACGGGCCGCAGGACGCTCGCGTCCGCATTCACCCGTCCCCTCCCTTGCAGAGGCTTCAAGACGGAGCCTGCCTGCACTTCGTGGTCATATTGGCAAGATAGGAATTCATAGCTTGCGATATTCACGCGCGCAAGCATTCTTAATATCGCCCGAATGGAAAACGAATCGGAACGAATGTCAGACGAATATTCGGGTAAGATTCGATTATATTCGTTATTCATTCGGGCGAGCAACGTCGGAGCGGGACACCGCGTAGTAAGTTGCCGGCGGGGAAGGCCGTTATGCAAAAATTCAAGCCCGATATCCATAATTGTTTTCCCGCGGTATTTCACAATTGCATTTCCCGAGGCGGTAAACTCGCCGATAACGGTTGCTTCCACGCCGCGTTTTGCAAGAAGCGCGCTAAGTTTTTTCCATTTCGCTTTCGGCACCGCGAGCGTCATCCGCTCCTGCGATTCGGAGATCCAGGTCTGCCACGGCTGAAGCCCCGGATACTTGAGCGGCACTTTTTCCAGATGCACGAGGCATCCTCCCGACTCTTTCGCCATTTCCGCCACCGAACAGGAGAGGCCGCCCGCGCCGTTGTCGGTGATGCTGTGGTACCATCCCCTGTCCCTTACTTCTTTGATGAGGGCATCACTCATTTTTTTCTGCGTGATGGGGTCGCCGATCTGCACCGCGGTCGCGGGACTCCCGGAATCCATCACCTCCGAAGAAAAGGTTGCTCCGTGGATGCCGTCTTGCCCGACGCGCCCTCCCGCCATCACGATATAATCGCCCGCACGCGCCTGCTTGACGTACGACGGCTTGCCCCCCACCTTGCGCGGAATGAGCCCCACCGTGCCGGCAAAGACCAATGGCTTTCCGCGATAGCGCTTATCAAAAAACAAAAATCCCTGCGGAGTGGGGATGCCGGAACAATTGCCTCCCGTGTTGATACCCTGAATCACGCCGTCCATAATGCGCCGCGCGGAGAGCATTTTATTCTTCCTCGCGGAATCCCGATAGAGTACCGTCTCGTCTTTCGGGTCCGCAAGACAGAATCCGTAGAGGTTCGCGACCGGTTTTGCGCCGAGCCCGAATCCGATCGTATCGCGGTTCACGCCGACGATTCCCGTGATCGCCCCGCCGAACGGGTCAAGCGCCGAGGGGCTGTTGTGCGTCTCCACTTTGTGGGTCACCAGATATTCTTTATCAAACGCAATCGCGCCGGAATTATCGGTGAACACGGAAACGCAAAAATCCTTTTTACCCTGAGCCCGTCGAAGGGTGCGAATTACATTCGTCGCCGCTTTGATATAAGTGCGATAGATGCCTTCTTTTATATCGTCTATCGGATTCGCGAAAATTGTGTGCTTGCAATGCTCGGACCACGTTTGCGCGAGAGATTCAATTTCAATATCCGTCGGCTTTCGGCGTTTCGCGCGGAAATAATCCCGTATCGCGCGCATGGCCTGAAGGTCAAGGGCTAGAGGTCCTCCTCTGACACCGTCGCGATTCAATACTCCCTCCTTCCCGATGCGCGCGAGCTCATCATCGCTCACTTCAAGGTCAACAAGATCGGCTGATATGTTTTCACGCCTTGCCTCGCCGAAGCCACGGGCGTAGGCGGGAAGTGAAACCTTTGGCACGCGCGCTCCCATACCGCCGTCCCGCATGAATTTTTTAAAGCTTTTTATCTCCGCCCGCTCTATAAGCGGATTATAGAGCGTGAGCGCGATGCGCTTCGCATCGTCTTCGGAAAGTTTCCCCGTGAGAAATAGGACTTGCGAGCGGTAAACTCCCTGCCCATTCTTGAATTTTTTGCCCAATACGTCTTCAATGGTTTCTTTCGCGGTCGCGCCCACATTGTCCGTCACGCCGGGAAGATATCCTGTTTCTATCGCCCAGGAAAACCGCGCGGGCGATTGCGGCTGATTTATGGCCGCTTTCTCCACGAGCGGATTTTGGAACGCCTGCGCCGCTTTCCGCAAATCTCTTTGCGTAAGGTTCGCATCAACGACATACGCATCCGTAAGCGCCGCGGACTTAATCTTTCCCTTAAAGCCGAGTTCTTCCAAACGGCGCAATTTCACCTTGGCCCGGGTGTCGGGAATTTTATACGCGACCTCAATGCGGGCGACCATGCCACTATGATACTCTATTTCCTTTTTTTTCTTAAATTGTCGGTTTATCCCCCGCCTTATACCCCTTATTCGGGCGAATGAGGGGTATAAGAAAACTTTGCTTCCCTCGCCACGCATCGTGACCCTAAACGGCTCCGACATATGTCGGAGCCGTTTGCAGGTTTGGATTTCCTATCTCTAGACGAAGCGCTCTTTGCGTGGGGTGTCTCGCAGCGCGACGGCGCGAGAGTCAGCGCTCCGCGACCACGCGGAGACAGCGACCCCACGCAAAGAGCGATGAGTCACTTCCACCTTCGGCGGGCGGGACCTTGCCCTTTTCTCTCGCGGTTGAACTGTCTTCCGGCGGGGCGCGGATTCCGCGATGCGCCATACGGCGTGCGGAATTGCGGCGAGAACGGACGCGACTCCGCTTCGTGCAACGGGGAAAGGGTTGGCAATACAGGAAGCGCGGAGATGGGAAGCGATGAGCGCGTGAGCCGTTCAATCGCGTAGACATCCGCCTTCTGGTCGGGGCGCGCGAAGGAAATCGCATGCCCGTGCTCCCCCGCCCGTCCCGTGCGCCCTATGCGGTGCACGTAATCCTCCGCGCTCTGGGGAAGGTCGTAATTTATCACGAGTTCAATCGTGCTTACGTCAATCCCGCGCGCGGCAATGTCGGTTGCGACCAGTACGCGGTACTTTCCCGTTTTGAATCCTTCAAGCGCCTCGCGCCTTTGATTCAGCGACTTGTTTGAATGGAGCTCCGCCGAAGAGTGCCCCAGCGCGCGCACGATGCGCGCGATTTTTTTTGCGCCGTGTTTCGTGCGGGAGAACAAAAGCACCGAACCGCGGTAATCCTGAAGGATTTTTTCAAGCAAGCGCGCTTTTTCGTTCTGCGCCACGAAAAACAATTCCTGAGACACGTCTTTCGCGGTGGTTCCCGAACGCGCGATTTCCACGCGTATCGGAAGCTTGAGATAGGCGCGCGCCATCCGCACGATTTCCTCGGGCATCGTCGCCGAAAACAAAAGGGTTTGCCGCTCCTTCGGCAGATGTTCAATGATTTTTCTCAACTGGGGAGCGAATCCCATGTCAAGCATCCGGTCGGCTTCGTCCAGCACGAGCGTGTGCGTCGCGCCCAGGCGGAGCGTTTTTTGTTCAAGATGGTCAATAATGCGCCCGGGCGTGCCGATAATGATCTGGGGGTTGCGCGCGAGCGTCCTTATCTGGTGCGTAATTGATTCTCCGCCGATGAGCGTCACCCCTTTAAGGCCGAGCGGAGCGCCGACTTTCCCCAACGCCTCGCTCACCTGTTCCGCAAGCTCTCTTGTGGGCACGACCACAAGCCCGATCCCTTTTTCGCGAAGCGTTTTTTGGATCAACGGAATTCCGAATGCGAGCGTTTTCCCCGTTCCCGTTTGGGCGATTCCCATCATATCCTTGCCGTCTATCACGATGGGGATCGATTGCACCTGTATCGGCGTGGGAACGGAAAACCCCATTTTCGCGAGTACTTGGAGTATTCCGGGCGCGATGCCCAATCCGTGAAATCCCGAGTTTTCAAGCATAATGGATGAAGCATAGCAGGAATATGGGCATTCTGCCAATCTGTATGATATACTCTTCTCTATGGATCTTCATCCGGTGTTTGTCCATTTTCCCATCGCGCTTCTCACGCTTTATTCAATATGCGAGCTTATCCGCGTGAGAAAACTCCTTGAAAGCGACGCGTGGTTCCATATCAAAGCGTTCCTCGCGATTGCGGGGTCAATTTTTTCGTTCATCACCTACTTGACGGGAAATCTCTTGGAAGATTCGTTTGAGGGAATGTCCCTTGAGCGGGTGCTCCGCATGCACCAGACGTTCGCGGGGTTCACCGTGGCGATATTTGCGATTATCGCGCTCGCCTATCTCGTCAGATTTTTGCAAAGAATTATTAATTATTATGAAAGGATTGAAGCCGCGCATCCGGTTTTGAAAACCGTATGGGGCATCGCGGCTGCGTACGGCAGTTTTGTGAGCAATCCTTCTCTTATTGTCCCGCTCGCGCTTCTTGGCCTTGTCTCCGTTACGATTACCGGCGCGCTTGGCGGCTCGCTCGTCTATGGTCCCGATGCAGACCCGCTCGTATCGTTCCTCTATTACGTCCTTAGCTTGCGTTAATATACGCGCATGCACTGGATTCTTATTGCGCTTGCGGCTCCCGCACTCTGGAGCGCGTCAAATCATATTGATAAGTATCTCGTAGGACGCTATTTCAAAAGCGGTCCGGGCGCGGTTATTATCGTTTCCGCATTCATCGGAGCCGCATGCTTGCCGTTTATTTTGCTGGTGGAACCTCATGTATTTTCTATCAATAAAACAGATGCATTGATCACGATAATCAACGGAATTCTTCTCGTTATCGGAACTATTCTCTATCTCCACGCGCTTGAAACGCACGAGGCGTCTGAAGTGGTACCCCTATTCCAAACGACTCCTCTTATCCTTTTTGTGTTGGGATATATATTTTTGGGAGAGACGCTCACTATCCGCCAAGGCATCGGAGGATTGCTCATTATCGCGGGAGCCATATTGATTTCTCTTGCCATGAAGGGCGGTTCGTTTAAGTTGCGCTGGAATCTCTTGGGGCTCATGACGCTTTCTTCCCTCGCGCTTGCCGTGAGCGCGATCCTTTTCAAAAAAGTGGCACTTGAAGAAAATTTTTGGATAAGCGCGTTTTGGGGATGGTCGGGAAGCATTGTTGCCGGTTTTTTCTGCTTTGCGTTCGTCCCGTCGTACCGCCGCGCGTTTCTCGGCATCTTTTCCGGCGCATCGCGCGCCTCCGCTACAGCCCTTGTAGCGGTCAACGAATTCCTTGATATTATCGCAACTCTCTTCTTCAGATACGCGGGAGTCATAGCTCCGCTGGCGCTCGTGCAGGTGATAAACGGATTTCAGCCGATATTCGTGCTTATCTTGGGCATTATGTTAAGCGTCTTTTTCCCTTCGTTCGGCAAAGAGGATATGCTGAAAACCCATCTCGCGCGAAAAACCGCTGCGATATGCATGGTGGTCGTAGGAGCCATTCTTATCGGCGCATAGCCTCCCGCGCTTTGACCGGAGATTAAAACTCCACAAGTTCCGTTCCCACAAGTTTATAGTGGTATATTTTCCGGTCTTTGCCCGGAAGTTTCATGTCCACGTCAAATTGTTCGTTTTCAATGCGGTGCGAGAAAATTTCATATCCCTTTTGAAGCGGCAGTACGCTTGCGTTAAAAAGTCCGTTCCCTTGGTTCAGCATCACGGCAAAGTTGTCCGCGCGCTCCTCTCCGCTTTTCGCGCGCAGAACGACGACAACCGCGTCGTCCATATGGTCGCCGTTCAAGTCGCCGAAGGAGGTATATTGCCCGAGCAGTTTCACGTCTCCGCCTTGAATGACTCTGGTGCCGTCTGCAGTAAGATAGCGCGAGCTTATGAGCTGGTTATAGCTCGGCCATAGCGTGTTTGCTCCGCTCGCCATAAACTCTTCGGGCATGCGCATGCGAAGAGCAAGCTCCAACACTTGGCTCGCCGTATTGATGGCGCGCGAAGAAACTTCCGGCGGAAGCGCCGGGTTTGCCTGAATGTTCGCGAGCAGGGATGCGGTGAGCCCCAAAAGAGCAATAAGTGAAGCGGTCATGTGATGATGCAGGGTAAAGTATACGCAAGGAGAGCTAAGAATACAATCTGATAAGCTCGTTGAACTTGCTCATCCGCTCGCGCACGGGCGCGCCGATCTTGACTCCGTACGCGGAGCCCGCGCGCGCAAGATGGATAATGAATGAGTCCTCCGTCTCTCCCGAACGATGCGACACGATGGTTTTGAGCTTGAATTTTTCCGCAACCTTCATCGCTTCGCACGCTTCGCTTACCGTGCCGATTTGGTTCGGCTTGATAATGACCGCGTTTATAAGTTTTTCTTCCGCGCACCGTTTTATTTCCTTGGGATTTGTCGTCGTGAGGTCGTCCCCGACTATCAGCTTTCCTTTCGTGCGCCCAAGCAAGCTCTTGAATCCCTCCCTGTCTTCTTCGTCAAACGGGTCTTCCAGGGAAACGAGCGCGGGAATGCGTTTCAAAAAATCAAGGTAGACATGCACGAGAGCTTCCCTGGAAATTCCCTTGCCTTCAAGCACGTAATATTCATGCCGATAGAATTCCGACGCCGCCGCGTCAATCGCGAGAGAAAACATTTTTCCCGCGCGGAGCGAGCGTGTTGCGGCATTAAGTATGCGGAGCGGCTCAAATCCGCTTTGGAAATTGAGCGAGTATCCCCCTTCGTCGCCGGTTCTCAGAGCTTTCGGAGACCCCACCGCCAGAGCAAGCATTTTCCCCAGTTTTTTATAAAGCGCGATAAGCTTTTCCACGCTTTTCTCTATCGGCTGTTTGGGCGCAACCACCACCATGTATTCCTGAATATCAAGATTATTATCGGCGTGCGCTCCGCCGTTGATGAGGTTTGAAAAAATGTAGGGTACGCGCGGGCGCTTGCGCAGATATTCCGGAAAAAATTCCCGCTGGACCGTCTGCCACAGTTCTTCTTTGCGCGTTTCCGCGAGAATGCGGGCGAATGCGACGGAAATACCGAGCATCGTATTTCCGCCAAGCTTTGATTTGTTCGGTGTTCCGTCTTCGGAAATAAGGAAGCGGTCCAGCGCCGCAATCCCGGAAAAATCTTTCTCTTTGAGCGCGGGCAATAACTTTTTTACCGCAACCACTGCTTCTTTCGGGCGCAGTACCGCGGCCTCCCTGCTCCCGCGGCTTTTTCCGGACGGAATCTCCGCGCATGCGGAAACGCCGCTTGCGGCTTCAACGCACACCGAAATCGTCGGCTTCCCGCGCGAGTCAAATATCTCCCGAACAACGATATTATTCAGTTTCATGTTCGTAAATTTGAGAATGGCGCAACAGCGCCCTACCGTTTATCACTAATAGTTCTTTTAAAGAACACTATCTTAATCAAGGCGATAAGAGCAATCATGGCCCAGACAATATCAATAACCGCCGGTTGATAATTTCTATGGGCGATAGAAACAATAATGATTCCGATTGCTCCGGTAAAGTTCAATATCTGAAAAGACATGCGGTTCGCAGTTATTATGTTAAAGCTCAAAAGCGCGTAGGCGCCAAGTATTGCAACGACTCCATACCATCCGAAAACTTCTATGGCAAAATTATTCATTGACGTAAGTACTGGTATCTTCTTTGCCATCACAAACTTTAATCTTCTTTGCGCAAGAACGCGGGTAATCAGCATATATTCCCAAACGATACCGTTCTCCCGGTGTTTTTAATTTCGCTGACGCAAAAGCGAACGATGGGTAATACGGCAACCTGCCAATAGCTCTAAAAACTTTTTGGACGTCTTGATACGCGAGTTGTTCTTCCAAAAAAACGTTGCCGTCAATCTCGTGGAGCAGAAGAAGGATATAATAAACCGCCGACGACAGTACGGCGATTATGCCGTTCACAAGCAACGCATCTGTCCGCATGGTAAACAGCAAAAAAACGAGCGTGGAGGCAAGAAAAGTTAAAATTAACCAGTGAAGGCCGTTGGTGATGCGCAACGCCGCGAGCGCAACGGATTCCCGATTTCTGAACAATTCGATTTTCGTCGCTTGCAAATGATCAAATGCCACCGTGCTCCGCCCGTCGCCTTTTTTCGGCTTTAACGTATCAATATGCTCCACCACTCGCTTAAACTCCTGATGCGTTTTCTCGATATACTCCGCAAGAGAAAAATCAAGCGTCGCAATAACGTACTGGTCAATCGTTTCCGCGGTCTTTTCTTTCTCCGACGGACTAACCATATTGCCGAGGTTGAATAGTGCAATGAGGTTCGCGTTTTCCTGAGCCAGGTAATGCTGAAAGTTTATATAGTTCGTAGTTGCTGTTGCGATAAAAAATCCCACTAAAACAGCGAATACCAGTGAGACAACGGTGAGAAGCGGTGAAATATCCGCCGAGAGACCGAGTAGGGGTAACGTAAAAACGCTTATTACGATAATCAGCGGGAATACGACGCGCAAGACGATCTTCCTCACATGTTCACTCATAACGATGTTGATATTTGGTTTTACGGCACAAGATTTTCCGGCTTTCCTGCCATAAAGGATTGGATATTTTCTATCGTAATGTGGAGAATCCGCTCCATCGCCTCCTGCGTATCAAACGCATTATGCGGAGTGATGAGGACGTTGGGCATCTTCATGAGCACGTGATTCTCAAGCATGACGCGGAGCTCTTCCTGTTTCGGATGCCCCGAGGCGAGAAAATGAAGCTCGTCCCTCGTCTCTCCTTCTTCTTCAAGCACGTCAAGCGCGGCTCCGGCAAGCGCGCCGTTCTTCAGCGCCTCCACGAGCGCGTCGGTTTCCACGAGCCCTCCGCGCGCGGTATTTACCAGATATGCGCCCCGCTTTATCTTCCCCATACTCTCGCGATTCAAAAGATGGTGCGTTTCCTCGCTATACGGGCAATGAAGCGAAATGACATCGGAATTCCCGAGGAGGTCGTCAAGCGATGCATACGATGCGCCGATTTCTTTGGCAAATTCCAAATCGGGCATGGGATCATAGGCGAATATATTCATCCCGAATCCTTTTGCAATGCGCGCGGCTTCTTTGCCGATGCGCCCCGTGCCGATAATGCCGATGGTTTTTCCTTTGAGGTCTGTTCCGCGGAGGCCGGCGAGCGAAAACGAACCGGTTTCCTTTATCTGGTCAATGCTTTGGTAAATTTTCCGCGTAAGGCTTAAGAGGAGGCCGAATGCATATTCCGCGACGGTGTTGTCTCCGTATCCGGGAATATAGGCGACCGCAATTCCCCTTTTCCGGCATTCCTCTCTGTCAATGTGGTCGTAGCCGGTTGAGCGCGTCACGAGGTATTTCAGATTGGGGAAATGGCCAAGCGTTTTCGGAGTAATCCGCGAATTGACGAATACGGAAAGCACTTCAAAATCATTCTGTTCAGGAAGCGCATCTTCGTCGATTTTTTCCGCGCTCAAAGAAAGCTCTTCGTTCGGAAACGCGCTTTTAATCGACGCTTCTTCCCACCCTTCAATTTCAAAAAATCCTATTTTCATATATGCATAATCCAAATCTACGAATGACGACGAATGCTACAAATTAATTATGGATTCCCTTTTCAATCTCCGCAATGCGCATAATCGATGATATCACCGTGTCGGGGTTAAGGGAAATGCTTTTGATCCCTTCTTGCACCAGAAACGCGGCGAAGTCAGGATAATCGGACGGCGCCTGCCCGCAAATGCCGATATATTTATTCCGCGCGAGGCATTTTTTGATAACCTCTTTGATGAGCGCCTTCACTGCGGGATTATTTTCATTGCTTATCGCGTTCACGATGCTTGAATCCCGGTCAATGCCGAGCGTGAGCTGGCTTAGATCGTTTGAGCCGATGGACATCCCGTCAAAAACGTCCAGAAACGCGTCCGCAAGCAGGATATTTGAGGGAATTTCGCACATCACATAGATCTTTAACGTCGCGTCGGTCGCTTTGGAAAGCCCGTGGTTCAGCATCGCGCGCACCACTTTTTCCCCTTCCTCGGGAGTCCGGCAGAACGGAATCATCGGCACGACATTCGCAAGCCCCATTTCTTCGCGGACGATCTTCAACGCTTTGCATTCAAGCCCGAACGCGCGCGCGAAATTTTCATGATAATACCGCGACGCGCCGCGCCAGCCGAGCATCGGATTCTCTTCTTCCGGTTCGTAGAATTCCCCGCCGATAAGCTTCCGGTACTCGTTCGTCTTGAAATCCGAAAAGCGGATGATGACTTCGTATGGAGCAAACGCCGCACCGATTCTCGCGATGCCTTCCGCAAGCTTGTCCACATAATATTGCGCTTTGTTTTTATATCCGGCGGTAAGCGCGTCAATCTGCGCGGCGACATGCGCTTCTTTTGACCTCTTCTTCCCGCGCTTAAGTTTTTCATAATCCAGAAGCGCGTTCGGATGAATCTGGATGTGCGACGCGATAATGAACTCAAGCCGCCCGAGCCCCACGCCTTTCGCGGGGAGGAAACGGGTTTTGAACGCTTCGTCCGGAGAGCCGACGTTCACCATAATATGGGTCTTTATTGCAGGAATTTTATCAAGATGGTGCTCTTTTATTTCAAACGGGATATTGCCTTCGTAGACGACCCCGCGATTTCCGGAGGAACAATCAACGGTCACTATTTCGCCGTTTTTGAGCACGGCAGTCGCATCGCCCGCGCCCACGATGCAGGGAATCCCGAGCTCGCGCGACACGATTGCCGCATGGCTCGTACGCCCGCCTTTGTCCGTGACGATTGCCGAAGCAATTTTCATAATGGGCTCCCAGTCGGGATCCGTAATTTCGGTCACCAGCACTTCGCCTTTCTTGAATTCTCCGATGCGCGCGGCATCACGGATTATGCGTACGGCTCCGGCGCCGATTTTCGCTCCCACGGCAATCCCTTCCGCGCGGATTTTGCTTTTTTTGGAGAGCACATATTCCCTGTAGGTATTCCTGTCGGCGCCGGCATGGACGGTTTCCGGCCTTGCCTGCACGATAAAAAGTTCGTTCGTAAGCCCGTCCTTCGCCCATTCTATGTCCATCGGCTGATAATGGCCGTTCTTTTTGCTGAAATAATCTTCTATTTCCACTCCCCATTCGGCAAGTTTTTCCGCTTCGCGGTCGGAAACGGAAAATGCGGCCTGCTCCTTCATCGCAACCGCCACCTCTTTGATGCCGTGCGCGGCGTAAATAATCTTTCTTTGTTTCTTGCCGAGCGATTTGCCGATAATCGCGCGCCTCCGCTCTTTGAGTCCGGGTTTATAAATAATAAATTCGTCGGGGGTTACTTTCCCTTGCACGATCATTTCGCCGAGACCATAGGACGCGTTTATAATAACCACTTTGTCAAAACCCGTTTCCGTATCAATGGTAAACATGACACCGCTCGCCGCCTTGTCGGAACGCACCATTTTCTGCACTCCCACGGAGAGCGCAATTTCGGTATGCGCGAACCCCTTGTCGGTGCGGTAGGAAATCGCGCGGTCGGTAAAAAGCGACGCGAT
>MHLB01000009.1:9645-11710 GCA_001818895.1 Candidatus Liptonbacteria bacterium RIFCSPLOWO2_01_FULL_53_13 | reverse complement strand
GGTGGCTGATGCGGGCTTGTTTTACAATGCTCATATGACCATTCTACCCTATCGGTGATGGTCTAGAGCCATATCAAAATGCAAAATGACAATGCAAAATCTCAAAATGAACGGTTCGGGACATTTTTAAACTTTAAAAACTGTCATTTTACACTTTGATTTTTTAACTTTACACTATATCCATGCCCGATTTCTCCAACGCCCAAGACCTTGTCGCCGTAGAGAATATCCGCGATAACACGGTAATCCTTAAGGACGGCGCCCTCCGCCAGGTGGTTCTGGTCGGAGGCGTCAATTTTTCCCTGAAATCCGCCGACGAGCAAAATCTCCTTATCGCCGCATATCAAAATTTCCTGAACGGATTGAATTTCCCGCTCCAAATCGTGATCCACTCGCGGAAGATCAATATTGAAAATTATCTGAAATCCCTTGATGAGAGGCGCGCAGAGGAACAATCGGGCCTGCTCCAAAGCCAGATCGCGGAGTACGAGGAGTTTATCAAAAAGTTTGTCGCAGAAAACGCGATTATGCAAAAGTCCTTTTTCGTAGTCGTTTCGTTCACTCCGGTTGCGCTTCCGTCAAAGTCGGGGTTCTTGAACTCGCTCCCGTTCTTCGGCGGCGGCAAGGCGCAAAAAGAAAAAGCGGCGGAGGAAAAAGAAACGGCGCTCCAAGAAGGGCTCCAGCAATTGAAACAGCGCACAAGCCAGGTTCTTGAGGGGATAACCGCAATGGGGCTTGAGGGCGCGCTTTTGACGGACGAGCCATTGGTGGAGCTGTTTTACAATTTTTATAATCCGGAGACGGTGGAAAAACGAAATGTAAATACAAAGTAGCTTAAAATAGCTTTGAGGTTTTAGCTTTTGGCTTTTCCGCCGGAGGCGGATCCGCCTCCGGCGGAGAGTATCATCCCCCTAAAAGCTCACAGCTAACAGCTCAAAGCTACTAAACAATATGAACAAATTTGACGACATCAAAAAAGTAATCTCCCCCGCGGGGGCGGAGGTGAATTCCAATTACCTCAAGCTTGGCGATAAGTTTGTGAAGACATTTTTCATTCTCTCCTACCCGAGGTATCTTTCCACGGGCTGGTTTGAACCGCTTATCAATCTTCCTCATATCTTTGATATTTCCATTTTCATCAATCCCGTTGATACGAATGATGCCTTGAAAAATCTCCGCAAGAAGGCCGCGCAGATTGAGTCGCAGATCACCGACCAGCAGGAGAAAGGTTTCGTGCGCGACCCGATGCTTGAGACCGCGCTCCGCGATGTGGAATCGCTCCGCGACACGCTCCAGCAGGCGCAAGAAAAATTGTTTTCCACCGGCGTCTATATCGCCGCCTACGGCGATACCCTTGACGAGCTTGCAAAGCTGGAAAGCCGCATCTCCTCCATGATGGAAACCCAGCTCGTGTATGTAAAGCCCGCGCTCTTTGAACAGCTTGAGGGGCTTTTCACGGTTCTGCCGATGGGGGAGGACAAGCTTTCCGTGACCACGCCGATGAATTCCGAGCCGATTTCTTCGTTCTTCCCGTTCATTTCCGAAGACCTCACTTCCGACAAAGGAATTATGTATGGCATCAACCGCCACAACAACAACCTTGTCATTTTTGACCGTTTCTCGCTTGAAAATGCGAATCAGGTCTGCTTCGCCAAATCGGGCAGCGGCAAAAGTTACAGCACAAAATTGGAAATCATCCGCTCTCTCATGATGGGCATCAATGTCATTGTGATTGACCCTGAAAACGAGTATCAGCGTCTTGCGGAATCGTTCGGAGGAAGCTTCTTTAATATTTCTCTTTCGTCGCCGGAACACATCAACCCGTTTGATATCCCCATTGTGCCGGAGAATGAGCTCCCCGGGGACGTGCTCCGCTCGCATATCGTGAACCTCGCGGGGCTCTTGAAGCTCATGCTCGGCAAAATCACGCCCGAAGAAGACGGCCTTCTTGACCGCGCGCTTACCGAAACCTACGCCTCCCGCGAGATCGTCCCGGGGGAGGATTTTACGAACCGGCAGCCCCCGCTTCTTGAAGACCTTGAAACGGTGCTCCGCAATCTTGAGG
>MHLB01000009.1:0-9540 GCA_001818895.1 Candidatus Liptonbacteria bacterium RIFCSPLOWO2_01_FULL_53_13 | reverse complement strand
TTTCCATCCGCGACCTTGAGGATGAGCTCCGCCCGATCGCGATGTATGTCGTTCTGAATTTTATCTGGAATCTTATCCGCGTGAAGCTTGAGAAGCGTATCATGATCATTGACGAGGCGTGGTGGATGATGAAAGATGAGTCAAGCGCGATATTTCTTTTCGGGCTCGTAAAACGCGCGCGCAAGTACTATCTCGGCGTTTCCACCATCACGCAGGACGTGGAGGACTTCCTGCGTTCGCCGTACGGCCGCCCGATCATTACCAACTCATCGCTCCAGCTGTTACTCAAACAAGCGCCGTCCACGATTGATGTCGTCGCAAAAGCATTTGACCTCTCTGATGTGGAAAAAAATCTTCTGCTTTCCGCGGAAGTCGGGACGGGGCTCTTTTTCGCGGGGCGGAAGCACGTGGCGATCCAGATCGTGCCTTCTTATTTTGAAGACCAAATCATTACGACAGACCCGAAACAGCTCTTGGAGGAGCGCCACAATATCACGCTCTAAAATGGACAATGAAAGCTCGAAGGTTAAGAAGGTTGACTACTCGGCTCCCGAATTTGTAGTAGCGATAATATCCGCGGGGTGGACTGATTTTATTCTTTTTTTTGCGTTACTTACTATCCTCTCTAGCCCGGGCTTATTCATTGTCACTGTGCCGTTCCATTGGGTCGCCGGCGCTATCGTAGTAGGTGCGCTTTACGGCAAGCTACGCCATTTTATCCCCAAGGCTATTCTTGTGGGAGCCGCAATCCTTCCTCTCCCGCTCTTACTAATCGGCATAGGACTTGCTATCCTTTCGCAAAATCGATTTATAGAATGGGCAGTAATCGAAGCTTCTATTGAAGCGGGGAAAAGAACTCTCGAAGTAGGTGCTCTTCTGTTGGGACCGGGAGCTATCGCAGCCGAGCCAGTTATTGAGGGCGTGGGAACTGCCGCAGAAATTTCGGCAACTGGCGAAAAGGTGGCGGAGGGAGGGCGGGCGCTTGAAAGGGTTGGCGAGAAAGCATTAGAGGTTGGGAAGGAATTGGGCAAGCATGAGGCTAGAGAGAGGGGACATGAAGTTTTGGATAGGTTAGCCGACAGGGGAGGAGAGAATGGGGAAGAGGGCGAGCCGGCGTTTGATGAGGCGCTTGGCGAACAGCCCGATGTGTTCACCCAAACGATGCGGGAAGATGTTCCCGAAGACATCCAGCCGGACGAGGAGGAAGAAGGTGCGGAAGACGAGGAAAAATCGCCTGATATGCTAGAATTAAGCAAGAACACGGTTAATCTCAAAAAAGCCGCATAACTATTATGATAAAGAAAATCATTATATGTCATCCCCGCGCAGGTTCCCGATTTGTCCGCGAGTACCCGAGTGGATACAAATCGCAATGCCAGTGGTGCGGGGATCCAGGGGATAGCAATTTTAGTTTGGATTCCCGCCTTCGCCTGCCTCGCCTACAAGTCAGGGCGGGCGGGAATGACACGAAAGGACGCGCGAATGACAACGGAAGGCGCGGGAATAACAGAATGTTTGTCTTCGCGTTCGTCTTGCTTGTAGCAACACATGGCCTATTGGCGCATGCCCAGACCGCCGCGCCGGAGCTTTTCATCACCTGGACCGCGAGCAGGAGCTCCGCACCTCCCGATTTCCAAGGAAAGATATTTCCCGGCGCAAAATCCTCCATCTCCGCATCGGTTATGCTTATTGACAACGGAAAAGCCGTAGACCTTTCAAACGAAACTGTTTACTGGTACGCGAATAACGGATTCATTGACGGAGGCGCCGGAGTTACTCGCGTTGCATTCGGCGCGACCTCTGTTGCAAGAAACACAATAAATCTGCGCGCGCAGCTTCCTTCTTACGGAGAAAATTTCGTGGTGAAAACCATTGAGATCCCCGTCGTCGTCCCCGAAGCGGTGATTGACGCGCCGTTCCCGGGAGGGACGTTTTCGCAAAGCCCCGTGAAAGTAAAGGCATATCCGTTTTTCTTCACCGTGCCCGACCTTTCGTTCCTTGAGTTCCTCTGGAACGTGAACGGAACGGAACCAACGAACCGGGAAGTTCCCGGAGAGCTTTTTATTAATGTCCCCGCCGGAACCGCGAATAATTCTTCGTTCTCGGTGAATCTCTCAATTGAAAATCCCGCGGCCTTTGGCCAGACGGCGAAAAAACAAACGGGAATTATATTCAAAAAATGAAATTGTCTGTTTTTGTTTTGCTATTTTTGCTTTCGTTCGCGCTCGCGCTCGCGCAAGGGAGCGTAGCGCCGCAAGGCACGCCACCGGCAGCTACCGCAGAGGCAGCCACCCAGGCAACCCCGAGTGGGATTGTGAAAGATGTGTACCAATTCTCGCTTATGATTGGCGGTTTGCTCGCATTCGGCGCGATTGTCTTTGGCGCCATCAAGTACACGCTTGCAGCGGGGAATCCTTCCGGCCAGCACGAGGGGAAAGAGTGGATTACGCAGGCATTGCTCGGGTTGCTCCTGCTCGTGGGTGCCACGCTTGTGTTAAATACCATCAATCCAAAGCTCGCATTGCTTGAGCTGCCTGAATTGGTACGGCTGGAATATAAACCGCCCGCTACGGGCCAAATATGCGCGCCGCCCAAGAGGAATGTACTGAATAAGGATGGCGTTCTTGTGTGCACGGATGTCCCCGTGATGACTGGATGTAACCTGATACCTAGCCCGGGGAAAAGCAACGGGTGCCCGGCGGCAACGCCAAGGTGCGTAATTGATAACCCGGACCCTACAAACATCAAATTCAAGGGGAAGGCAACGTGTGTAAAATAAAACCATGAAGCGCCTCCTCTACGCACTCGGCATTCTCGCGCTCGTCGCCATCGTCATCTTTATCGGTTACTTTTTCCGATACCGCGCGGAGGTGCCTCCGGGCACTGAAACCGGCGGGCTCGGAACGGGCGGAGGGCTCCCGCAAACGGCGCCTCTCGCGCCAGGCGCGCAACCTCCCGGCGGGGGACAGAGTGGAACGACGCAGGGAGAAACAGGCGGCGCCCCCGGAACCTCTCTCGGTACGGGCCGCCGGCTTACGCTTGTCTCCGATAAAGAGGTAAGTAGTTTCTCGGTGGACAAAGACGGCGCGGTATATCTTATCCAACCAGACGGACAAATCGTGAAGGTTGCGAATGGCAAGCAAGAGGTGGTAAGCGCGGCGCCGATCGCTTCGCTTTTGTCTTCGGCTTTTTCTTCGGATAGCAAGAAGGTGGTTGCAACGTTCCTCGCGGGAGGGCTCCCGCAATCAAGCGTGTTTGATATGGACGCGAAAGTATGGCAGTCGCTCCCCGCGAATGCGGAACAGCCGCTCTGGGCGCCGACAGGACAAACCATTGCATATCTCCACGGCGCAACGGACGGAAAAAAAGAAATTGTCACGCAGGACCTGAAAAATGCGAAGGCGAAGTCACAAGCCCTCGCCTCCTTCGCGATGGAGGACGTTGCGCTTTCGTGGCCTTCTTCCGATATTATCATTATCGCCTCCAAAAGCAGCGCGCGCATTGCCGGCGCGATACTCTCGTTCAATGTGAAGAAAAAAACTATTTCTTTCCTCGCAAACGATGAGCGCGGGCTTATGAGCGCGTGGAACGCTTCTTCCACGAAAGGATTAGTGTTCGCGGCGAATCGGAACGCGCGGGGAGGGGGACTCACTATCCGCGATGCGAGCGGAAATATCCAAAATCAGCTTGCTCTGCTCACGCTTCCTTCTAAATGCGTATTTGGCATAGAAGCTATAAAGCAGGAGGTGGAGACTAGCACGAGTACGACTGCGACGACAAGCTCAAAAGCAAAAAGCGCGCCGAAAATAGAGCTTTTAGAGGTGCTCTATTGCGGTATCCCGCGCGACGCGGGCCTGCTCCTTTCTCAAGAGCTCCCCGATAGCTATCAAAAGCGCGCGCTTTACACGATTGATGATATCTACCGCATTGACCTTAAGGACGGATTCGTTGAAGTGTTGTGGGCCGCAGACGATATGTGGATAGACGCGGACGCGCCGAAAGTTGCGAATGGCAAACTTTACTTGCTTAACCGGTACGATAAGAAGTTGTACGAGCTAAAGCTCGCACAATGACGATAGCGATGACAATGGCTGGCGTGCGGTGGATGCGCAGGAAATTTACAAATCGTTTGTCTCCGGAGGCGTTTCGGTCATAGCCGCTGTGGCCCCATTATCATTGTCTTCCCCCGTGTCATCGTTGTCGTCATTTTCATTATGAGGTGCGACAGCGCCCACCGGCCGCACCACCACATAGCGGTTTTTCCCCTTGCCGACGCTCTCGGTCATCACTTCCGGGTGCGCCGCAAGCTCCATGTGCGCGAGGCGACGCTCGTATGAGTTCATCGCGGGGAGGGGAATTTCTTCTTTGGTCGCTACCACTTTTCTGGCAGTAGCCCTTGCGAGTTCTACGATCAAGCTTTCCCTTTCTTTGCGATAGTTGTTGATATCCAAAAACAGCGGCTTCTCGTTTTCTTTCCGCGCCACAAGCTGGAGAATATGGTTTATGCTCTCTACGATGGGCGCAAGATTTTCCTTGACGAGGGTCGGGTTGTCGTGCAGATAAAGCGCGCCGTGCCCGTGCTCCGCATCAATATCCGCGCGGTAATCCTCAAACCCCATTTTTGAGGCAAGGTCATTGACGAATGTTTTCCAATCCTTCATTTTTTTCTTTGTGTAACTGCTTCGTAATAATATATTGCTGGGCGATCGAGAAAAGCGAGGTGGCTGCCCAATAGAGCCCTATCGCCGCCGGCAGGCGGTAGAATATGACGATAGTGAGCACGGGACCGATGAACGCCATCCTCCGGCTCATTTTCTCTTCCGGCGAAAGCGGCTCCCCAGGCGCCTTTTTAGGGAAGCTCATGCGCATCTGCACATACTGCAAAAGCGCCGCCAAACCCACCACTACCATATTTGATTTTGCGAGATTAATCAAGCCCAAAAACGAACTGTTCAGCTCCGGCGGACGAGCGACGAACGCATAGAGGGTGTTCATGGCTTCGGGAGAAAAAATGTTCAAAAATATCTGATAGAGCGCTATCAAGATGGGGAGTTGAAGAAAAAGAAGCCCAATGCCGGAAAATGGGTTCACGCGGTGCTCTTTGTAAAGCGCCATCATCGCCTCCGATTGTTTCTGCATATCTTTCTTGTGCTCCACCTGGATCTTCTTGAGCTTTGGCTGGAGCTCCTGCATGACCATCTGATGGCGCGTACTTTTATGGAAAACGGGGTAAAGAACGATGCGAATCGCGAGCGTGAGAAGAATGATGGCGACCCCAAGGTCTCCAAGCGCAATGGTGTTATAGAGAAACACAAGCGCGTTCAAAAGCGGGTAATAAAGAATTGTATCGTAGATCTGAGTTATCATTTTTTTGTGTTCCCAAAAAATTCGTGCGCGGCGCGGAGCGCCCCTTGAAGCTCCTGCCCGAGGCGCCGCCTGGGAACCGTTGTGATGCGCGGGGAAACAATGAGTATCATATCACATGAAACGGGTTTCTCGCTCGCAGACGGGGTGGATAACTTTTTAATTTCCTCCGCAATGCGCCGTTTTAAAAAGTGCCTCGTGACGGCGCTTTTACTTACGCTTGCCCCAAGCACAATCCCGTAACGGTTTTTCGGGAGCGGCGTGCGGCGCGCCTTCGCGCGGAACCATGGACAAGAAAACACCGCTTTCTCCATCGCGGTGTTTTCTTTCAGGTCCAACCTTTCTTTTTTTGGAAGCATTAATTAGAGCGCAAGGCGCTTTCTCCCCTTCGCTCGTCTTCTCTGCAATACGTTCCCCCCCGTAGAGGACCTCATGCGCTTCAAAAACCCGTGTGTGCGCCTCCGCTTTTTCTTTTTCGGATGATATGTCTGAGACATGCGAAGAATGTTAGCAGGATAAGGGGAAAATGGCAAATGGTCAGGCTACGAAATACGAAAGGGTACGAATATACGAAATTTCGTACTTTCGTAAAGTTTCGTATTTCGTAGCTTGATAAACTTGTCCACAGGTAATCCACATGTTTTTCTTTTTTGCCGTTTTGACTCGCGGGGAAAGAAGGCTACAATGGTGCGTATGGATCTGGAACAACTCTGGCAATTGACCCTCGGAGAAATGGAAGTGCAGCTTTCAAGGGCGAATTTCGCCACGTGGCTTAAGGGGAGCAGGTTGGTGGATAAAAAAGACGGGGTGTTCTTGGTGGGGGTAAGTAATAATTTTGCGAAAGAGTGGGTTGAAAACAAATATCAAAAAGTCCTTCTTGGAATTATCCGGGGGTTTGACGATTCTGCAAAAAAACTCGAGTTTGTCGTTGACCACAGAACGTCCGTCGCGGACCCCACGCTTAAAAAAATTACGAGTGCCGATGTGCGTACGTTCGGGAACCAGATGGATCTGGATTTCAAGGTGGATCCGGAAACCAATTTGAATCCGAGGTACTCTGCGGCGACATTCGTCGTGGGAGCATCAAACGAACTCGCGTATACTGCCGCGTCCGCGATCGTGCAAGAACCGGGCACGAAATATAATCCCTTCTTTGTGTATGGCGGAGTGGGCTTGGGGAAAACCCATCTTATCCAAATGATCGGCAATGAGATCAAAACATTCCACAAGGGGAAGATCCGTCCGCGATATGTCTCGTCGGAAAAATTCACAAGCGACATCGTGTGGGCGATACGAAACAAGCGGATGGAGGACATTAAAAAACGTTACCGCGACGTGGACGTGCTTATTATCGACGACATCCAATTCATCGGAGGAAAAGAAAAAACCGAGGAAGAATTTTTCCATACTTTCAACGCGCTTTACGAGCACAGCAAACAGATCATTATCTCCTCCGACCGGCCGCCGAGCTCCATCCCCACGCTCGAGGAACGGCTCCGTTCGCGCTTCGAGGGCGGGCTCATCGCCGATATTGGCTACCCTGAATATGAAATGCGCGTGGCGATCATCAAGGGAAAGCTCCAGGAGCACAAGCGGAGCCTGAAAGATTCCGTGATAGAGCTTATCGCCAGGCGCGTAAAGAAAAACATCCGAGAGCTGGAAGGTGTGCTTAATAAAATTCTTTTTTACCAAGATGCGAAATATATAGACATTGACGAGAAGACTGCAGAAGAGATCATAGAAAAGTCTGTGCAGAATTTTTCCCGCCGGGTGAGCGACGACCACATCCTGAAGTCCGTCGCGGAGTTCTACCACCTTTCCGTAGACGACCTTCTGACGCGAGGAAGGAAAAAAGAAGTGGTTGAGCCGCGCCAGGTCGCGATGTACTTTCTTCGGGATATCCTGGACATGTCATACCCGTACATTGGGGAGAAGCTGGGGAGAGACCACACGACCGCGATCCATGCGGTGGAGAAGGTAAATCAGGAAATAAACAAAAATTCCGCCCTTAACCAAAAAATAAACATTATGCGGGAGTTGATCTATAAGAATTAATCCACCGGTAACCCACAGTAAAGATTTTTCCCGTGGCGCCGCGGGGGTTGTAGAATATGACTGGTTTCCACTTGTCCACAAATTCACACCCATAATAACAACTATAAATATATGAAATTAGTAGTAATTAAGAGCCACCTTAAGGACGCGATTGGTATTGTGTCGGGGGCAAGCGCGGAAAACGCGAACCTCCCGGTATTGAAAAACATCCTTATCGAGGCGAAGGGTGGGAAGATCACTCTTGCCGCCACAAACCTCGAGCTTGCGCTTGAGTACACGATTCTCGGTAAAGTGCTTGAGCCTGGGAGGGCCACCATCCCCGCCGGAATGCTTGCGGGGATTATCAATAACCTGCAGACCGAAAGGCTTAATTTGGAAGAAAAAAACAATTCACTGGACATCAAGACGGACAATTATCACGCCGCGCTTCAGGGGATATCCGCCGATGAGTTTCCGCTTATCCCCAAGGTGAAAAACCCGAAAGGCGCGCTTGTGATAAAAGCGTCTTTCTTGAGAGACGCGCTGGCACAGGTGGTATTTGCGGCGCAACCATCGGAACTGCGCCCGGAGCTGGGGAGCGTCTTGTTCGTCTACACCATTGACTCATTGAAACTCGTGGCGACGGACAGCTTCCGGCTTGCGGAAAAGACGATTCCCAAACAGGAATTTTCTTCAACACAAAAAGAAGAATTCAGAATTCTAGTCCCGCTCAAAACCGCGCAAGAGCTCATACGTGCGTTTAGGGACGACGAGGACGTAACCATTTCCCACGACGAGAGCCAGATCTCATTTTCAACCCAGACCATCTCCCTTGTGTCGCGGCTTCTCGACGGCAGATTCCCGGACTACGAAGCGATCATTCCCAAAAAATTCTCCGGAGAAATATCAGTGCCGAAAGAAGAGTTTATTTCCGCCATCAAGTTGTCGGGGGCGCTCGGGACGAGAGCGGGAGAAATCAAGATCGCCATCCACGAGAATAAGAAAAGCATAATCATCTCTTGCGTTGAACAGGGGGTCGGGGAGAACACGTACGCGCTCCCCGCGCGGGTTCACGGAGAGATACACGAGGCAAGTTTTAATTGGCGGTATTTGCTTGACGGCGCACGTGCAATCGCCGGGGAGGAGGCATGGATAGGGATTGTTGACGACAATAAACCGGCGCTCTTAAAAGCGCCGAATAACGGTGGGTATTTCTACGTCGTGATGCCGATACTCAAAGCGTAAGAGTAATCGCGAACAACGCGAACGTAGCAAATATCGCGAATAGGTTTTTTATTCGCGTTATTTTAAGAATATTTGCGATGTTCGCGATTACTTGTACACTACCACGCCCGCTCTCGCAGAGTGGCCCTGTTCGTCAATCGCCTCTATTTCCAAAAGATTTTGCGGGCTTAGAGAAGGAGGCAGAATTGTTGCCGAGAAAGAATAATTCGCGGGCCAGAGACCTTTTGATTCCTGGATAAGCCCCCCGTTCCAATAGGTCCGCACGGTGGCGAGCGGGGCGGGAGCGCTAAGGCGCGCGTTTATGTAAACTTCTTGCGCGACGAAAGTTCCCGGACGCGGCAACTCAATATCGATTTTTACGGAGCCGGGAGATGTGATGTATTGCCCGCCGTAAAAAGAAGACCCCCCCGCCTGGTTAAGAAGCGAGAACCCCGGAAGATTCGCCTTCGCCCAAGAGAGAACTCCCGTTTCCCAATTCATGAACTGAGGGTCGTCCGAAGGATCGGAGGGAGAAGCGCCTCGCGGATTTTTTCTGTCCACATAATAAAGGATCGTGTGCAATTGATTGTTCGCAAGATAATCTCCCGCAAGGATCGGCTTATCCGCGACGGTCGGCGCGGGGCGCTCGAACACCTCGGTCGGATAAGAGGCAAGCGCCTTTTCCATGAACGCATGCCAGATCGGCACCGCGGCGAGAATGCTCGACCCCTGTTTTTGGAGTGGCGTGTTGTCGTTATTCCCCGCCCATACGCCGGCGACAAGAGAGGGGGTGTACCCTACCGCCCACGCATCGCGATAATTGTTCGTAGTCCCGGTTTTGAGCGCCACTTCGCGGTCGGGGAATGTCGTGAGCGACAAACTTGCCCCGAAAAGACCCGCGCGCGCGTTCGTGTCGGA
>MHLB01000008.1:11746-14616 GCA_001818895.1 Candidatus Liptonbacteria bacterium RIFCSPLOWO2_01_FULL_53_13 | reverse complement strand
TTTCTTTCTAAATTCCTCCCTCATCTTTTCGTCCAACCGCATGCGCAGGAGGATTTTTACGAAATCACCGGCGCGGAAAAGGGGATTGTCGGAAAGCGCGAGCAATTCTTCAAATGATACGAAGCGAAGCTTGATGCGCTCGCCCGCGTCCAGCCGCGCCTCTTGGGTCTTTTTGCAATTCCGCGCGATAAAATAATGAATGGTATACGGATGCCGCAAGAATGGATGTGCGTCCTGCCAAAGCTCCCAATCTTCCGACGCGTAGCCGGTTTCCTCAAGTAATTCCCGCTTAATTTCCTCTTCGGGCGCCGTTCCGTTGTCCGCTCTCCCACCCGGGAGAGAAAGGAACGAAGCAGTCATTATGCCGGGCTGTTCCTGCTCTTCAATAATGATTTTCCCGTCCGCAACCGCGATCACCTCAACGGTGTCCGGCCGTATTACTTCCTCAAATACGGCGGTAGTTCCGTCAAACAGTTTTTGCTCCCACTGCCACGTTTCAAATATTTTCCCCTTGAACACGCGCTTTGCGTGCGGGGGAAGCTTCCCTCCGCGCTGGTCGTCAGTCATAGATTTATTATGATACTAATATACTAATTGTACTAATGATACCAATAATACAAATAAATCAAGAATTCGTATGATTCGTATCATTTCCGCCCGAGGCGGATCCGCCTTCGGCGGACGCAGAACATAATCATTCGCATATTGGTATCACACCTTTTTCGCTTCAATAAGCAGAAAAAGGGGGATCTCTTTTCGAGCGAGGTCTTCCGCCTTCGCGTGCGGTCCGGGCTGGCTTTTTTTGTGCGAATTCCATTCTTCAATGCGCGCGATGGCGAATCCCGCGGAGGCGAGCGCTTTTGCGTAGGATTGGAGCGGACGGTGGAATGAAAGCGTTTTTTCGCGCGGGTCCGCGCCCGGGTGCATCTGAATGGGAATGTGGAGTTCCGAGAGATACCGCTCCACGCGCCGGTATTGCACTCCCTTTGTATTATCGTACCCCCAATCGCTGTGTTGCGGGACGCGGAACGCGGGGTGGTTGAGTACGAGATAAAGCGAACCCGAAGGGCGGAGCACCCGCGCGCACTCCGCGAATACGCCCCGCATATCTTCAATGTTCTGAATGGCGAGCACGCTTACGATACGGTCAAAACTTCGCGGGCGCAAAAACGGCATCCTGTCGGCGGGCGCTACGTGGTATTTGATTGCAGAAACCGACTTGCCCCTTGCGATCGCGATAAGCTCTTTCGCAATATCCACCCCCGTCACCTCCGCGCCGGCTTTTTGGAACGCCCGCGCGAAAAACCCCTGCCCGCAGGCAAGGTCAAGGATTTTCTGCCCCCTTTTAATCTCAAGCAGGCGTATCAGGTTCGGCAAAATGAGCTCTTTCTGGAACAGCCCCTCTCCCTTCTCAAGTAGCTCGTCGTACCACTTTGCCGATTTGCCCCACGAAGTGTCTTTTTTCATACAAGCATTCTACCATCATTTCACTCCGAGTTTCTAGAGAAACCCCTTGTTATGATGTACTAGTACATCATAACAAGGGCAGAAAGGAAACGGGGGCACAAAGACAAAATATGCCTGTGCATAACTCACCCTCTTGACAGCGAATACCCCCTAGGGGTATACTGGCACCATGGAACCAATGGCGAAGAAAAAGGCGCTCCGGCGCCTGCAGATCATCAAGGGGCAGGTGAGCGGCCTTGAGAAGATGGTGCAGGGCGAAAAGTACTGCATTGACATCATCACGCAATCCTCGGCGATAAAAGAGGCGCTTTCGGGCGTTGAAAGCGTTATTCTTGAGAATCATCTCTCCACGCACGTGGCGCATCAGATGATGCACGGTGAAAGCAAAAAAGCGACCGCGGAAATACTCAAGGTCTACAAGCTCTCAAAGCGGAAATAAGATGAAATTCCCCTCCGTCATATTGCTGATTGCAAGCGTTGCCGGCGTAATGATATTCGGCGCGTTTTTGATGCTCCATAGCGGCGGGATTGACGGCCACGGCATTTGCCTTCCGGGACTCATAGATTTGCGCGATTGCGCGCCCGGCATAAGCCCGTTTGAATATGTGGGCATGCACATGGGTGCGTTAAACGGGCTTATCGCCCCGCCGGTGCCCGCCACCGCCCTTTTGCTTTTCGCAGCCATATTTATGATGCTCGCGTTCCGCGCGGCGGACCTCGCAGACACTCGCAATTCCGAATTCACCCTGCTCCGCCCCGCCCGCGCTTACGACGCGCCCCGCGTCAGGCAAAAACTTCTTCGGTGGTTCGCCATCCGCGAGAAACGCGACCCTTCGGGACATTCCTTGCGGTGAACGGGCAGCGCACTTGAGCGCATCATGCTTAGTTCATCGCGCGAACCGCATTATCGCGGTTTTCTTTCGTCACTCACTTACACACTACTATTATGGAACACCACCAATCTGAAACACCAAACGAAACAAGAGAGACAGAAAAAATAGAGAATACGCCCGGATTATTTCGTGCCGATAACATTGCAATCGTATTTTCGTTGCTCGTAATTGTCGGAGCGGTCGTATATTCAAACGGGCGTCCGCCGGGCGCGTCGGGGTATCGGAGCACTCAAAATTCGCATGTTCTCAACGACTCTGCATCAAGCGACCAGCTTGAAAACGCGGTCATTCCTCCAAATGGCGTGTCCATTCCCGTCCGCTGGGGGGATTTAGGCATACAAATGGCAGAAGCAGGCGTCATTGACCGGCAAAAATTTGACGCGGTATATGCCGACCGGGGAGGCATAGGGGATGACATCAAAGCCCTGCTGGAGCAGGAGAACAATGACCAGCTCACTGTCACGCCGGAGAATTCCGGGCAAATCCTGAATCTTTTGTGGGCGCTCGGCC
>MHLB01000008.1:11104-11702 GCA_001818895.1 Candidatus Liptonbacteria bacterium RIFCSPLOWO2_01_FULL_53_13 | reverse complement strand
GCGGGTGGACGCTCGCCGATGGCAATGCGATGGATCACTACTCAAGACACGCGCTTGTTACGCTTACGCCGGAACAACAAATACTCGTGGAACGCGTGGCGCAAAACATTTACCGTCCGTGTTGCGGCAACTCCACCTATTTTCCGGATTGCAACCACGGCATGGCGATGCTCGGGCTCCTGGAGCTCATGGCGTCGCAGAATATAAGCGAGGCGAACATGTACCGTGCCGCGCTTAAAGTAAATGCATACTGGTTCCCCGACACCTACCTCACGATTGCCAAATATTTTGGGCAACAAGGAGTGGCGTGGGATGCGGTTGATCCGAAAGAAGCTCTTGGCGAGAACTTCTCAAGTTCCGCCGGCTACCGCAGAGTCGTTTCCGAGCTTGCAAGGCCGACCGAAACCATTACCCCGAGCCGCCGGCCTTCCGGCGGGTGCGGCGTATAACGCTCATGGATATACTTATCGGCACTTCGCTTGTGGCGGCATTTCTCGCGGGTATCGCGGCGCTTCTCGCTCCTTGTTGCATCACCGTGCTTCTGCCCGCGTACTTCGGTTCCATTTTCCGCACGCGGCGCAAAGTGTTTCTTATGACC
>MHLB01000008.1:0-10930 GCA_001818895.1 Candidatus Liptonbacteria bacterium RIFCSPLOWO2_01_FULL_53_13 | reverse complement strand
GTCCATCCGAAACTCAAGGGGCATAATGCGGCATCGGTCTTCGTACTCGGCATTTTCTCCGGAATCGCAACGACCTGTTGCGCGCCGGTGCTCGCAGGAGTGCTCGCGCTCTCCGTTCTTCCAGGGTCAATCATCTGGGGCTTGGCCTACACGCTCGCCTATGTGCTCGGGATGGTTTCACCGCTTTTTGTGTTCGCGCTCATGATTGACAGTTCCAAGCTGGTTCAGCGCCTTATGGAGGCAACCCAGCCGTCCGCACTCCGGATATTCGGGAGAACCATCGCAATCGGCATCGCGGAGCTTGTGGCGGGAGTTACGTTCCTTATCGTAGGCGTGCTTACGGTTGTCTGGGCGTTTATGAACGAAACCGCGCGGCATTCCGACCTTCAGGTGGACATCAATATCACGCTTGCCAAATTTCAGCAGTGGCTTGGCGGAAATATCGGAGCTGTGCCCTGGTTCGTCTGGGTTCTGCTTGTCTTGGGGATTGTCGCGTTTATCGTGCGGATTGCAGCTCGGCAATTCGCGCAAGAAAATTCATTACCAACATCACACTGCCATGAAGAAAACAAATAACTCATATGCCCCTGCGATTGTGCTTGCCGTGGTCGGCGTATTCGTGATCGCAGGCATCTACGTAGCGAACAAAACAAACGACACCGCATCGGGCGGGCAGGCCGGGGCTGGCGGCGGAGGCGCGCTCTTAAGCATAGACGATCTCGTGGGGAAGCCCGCCCCGAAGTTCTCCTTGAGCGACCGGAACGGCACGGAATACTCATTGGAAAATCTCAAAGGCAAGAATGTCGTGTTGTTCTTTAACGAAGGAATTATGTGTTACCCGGGGTGTTGGAACCAAGTCGCCTCGTTGGGGAAAGATGCGCGGTTTAACGGTGGCGATACACTGGCGTTTTCGGTGGTAGTTGACCAGCCGAATGATTGGGCGAAAGCAATCCAGAAAATGCCGGAGCTGGAATCCGCGAAGCTCCTGTTTGACACGAGCCGCTCCGCCTCGCGCGCGTACGCGATGCTCACGGCAAATTCCTCAATGCACTTCGGGTCGCTTCCCGGGCATACGTACGTGGTGATCGATAAAGCAGGCATTGTGCGCTATGTGTACGATGACCCGCGCATGGCGATCAATAATGAACTCATTACCGCGGAAGTTGAGAAACTTGAGTAAGAGAAAGAGCTACATTGGTCGGGTCTCGCGAGTTAGATATTTTGTTGCATAGCACCGGAGAACATGATATCATGGAATCCATGACGCGTTTTTTTGCAATTCCCATTATTACGGGTGCGCTCATTTTTGGTTTTGTTTGTCCTTATATGGCTCACCACATCTCGGCATCCGCGCCCCGCGCGGATTCCGTTGTTGTGGCTTGGGGAGCAAGCTATGAAAAATGTTGCAGCAGCGGCATTTCTAAGAATGTCGGGCAATGGAAAAGCATCTTGTTAGCCGCGCCGCGCGAAGCGCGCGGCGGGACTATCTTGCTGATACTGGGGCTCGCCATTGCTTTTGCTCTTAGCAATTTTCGATTGAGGCATAATTCAAAAAATGATCTGCTCTCATATATGCCTTACGCAAGAGACAACCCCGATTTCTTACTGTTTAATCACTTGAAAATCTCTTTTGCGCGAGGCATTCTAAATCCGAAAATTTATTGACGGCTTTCTTGCGCCAGCATTGATCCGTGATTAACGCACGGGTCTGTTTCTATGCTGGTATTTTTGTATTTCACATTAATCCTTAGCCATCATTAAATATGAACGACCAACACATTAAACACGAAACAGAAATGCTAGAGATAGAACCTTCGTCAAAGGCAAATAATTTATCAGTTCCGATTGCCATCGTAATTGCCAGCGCGCTTATTGCCGGAGCCGTGTATCTTTCCTCCGGAAAAATCGCTACATCGCCCAAAGTTACTGGCGACAATGCGGTGGCAAATCAGCAACTCCCGCAGGGCGACACCATGTCGCTTGATAATATAGCCGCCATTTCTGCCAGCGATCACATTCGCGGCAATCCGGATGCGTCAGTCATAATTGTGGAATATTCCGACACCGAGTGCCCATTCTGCAAACGATTCCACGGCACCATGCGGCAGGCAATGGATGAATACGGCAAGAACGGCGAAGTGGCATGGGTCTACCGCCAGTTCCCATTGGCGCAACTGCATCCCAAAGCTCCCAAAGAATCGGAAGCGACTGAATGTGCTAATGAGCTCGGCGGACCGGATAAATTTTGGGAATATACTGACCGGCTTTTTGAAATTACGCCGTCAAACAACGGCCTTGATCCGGCAGAACTTCCGAAAATCGCCCAGTATGTCGGTCTTGACGCAGACAAGTTCAGTGCATGCCTCAATAGCGGCAAGTATGCCCAACACATTGAGCAAGACGCTCAAAACGCCATCGCGACAGGCGGCGAAGGAACGCCGTGGAGCATCGTGGTCGCGAAGAACGGAAAAAAATATCCGCTGTCCGGCGCACAGCCATACGCATCGGTGAAGCAATTGATTGAGCTGGCTTTGCAGGAAAAATAATATACATTCTACTATATTATGAAAAAATTCTTCACCTTCTCTATGCTTGCGTACGGATTGCTCGCAATTCATATTCTTGAGGAATCATTGAGATTAGGGAGAGAAAATACCGAAATAAGCGTTCTTCTTCCGTTTGCGGCATTTCCCCTCGGCTTCATCGGCATCTATCTCAAAAAACAGTGGGGATTTTGGATGGCGTGGCTTATGAGCGTGCTTGTTGCCATTCTACCTGCTCTCTCGCACGCTATTCCCTCAAGTTCCAGCTATCTAGGAGTTATTTACGGCTTCTGGGGCGGTATCGTGGGAACAAGCTCGGTGATAGTTGCAATATTGCTAAGCATCTTCGGAATCTCGGCATCTGCCATCGGCGTAAAAATAATCTCTACGAAGACAATAAAAACAGAACTAGCAGCATAGTTACATCGCATTAATCTTAGCGCAATCAAAGAGAACAAATATGGTTCTTCATACCTTGCAAAAAGTATTCCGAAAGCCAATGTATATACTCCTTGCTTTCATCACGAGCTCGGCAGTATTTGCGTTCGCCGTATGGCTTCCAAACATTCCGTTGATTGTGAAAGTTATGGGACACCCGGGAATATCGCTTACGCAAAAGCTTGATCTACCGATCAGTCTCCTAGGATCAATTGTCACCAACTTTACCCTGCTGTCCGCTTCATATACCATCGCTATCGCCATTCTCTTTGGAATAAACGTGGCGATGCTCGTTTACTTCTTGCGGCGTAGAGTCGACGAGGTGAAGCAGGCTGGGGTGGCGACGGGGCTGTTCGGTATTACGAGCGGAGTTATCGGCATGGGATGTGCCGCATGCGGATCGTTTCTCCTGACCAGTTTACTTTCGCTTGTTGGCGCATCGGGAATATTGACATTTCTACCTCTCAACGGCGGAGAATTTGGCATTCTTGGAGTGATACTGCTTGCGGTATCGATTCGGCTTACTGCCGCGCAAATCCAAAATCCTGCGGTTTGCATAATTACTGATTAACACAAGAAAAAACATGGACCCCGTTAGAAATTCAATAATCTAGTCGGGGGAGCATAACATATGAAATACCATCATGAATAAACAAATTTCTAATGGGGTGAACCCACAAATACTGTTAACCAAAAAAGAACGCAAAGATCTCAAGCGTCAGGGGAAACTTGAGGTAAAAGAAGCGTCCGCACAAAAGCGTCGTCTTAAGAAAATTGCCTCATGGGGATTAGGCGGCGGCCTGACCGTTGCGCTCATTGGAGGTCTTATTTGGTATGTCGTGACAAGGCCTCCGGTTCCGGAGTCCGACATTGTTTCCCGAGGCGCCTTCCACTGGCACCCGGGACTTACCATTTACGTTAAGGGGGAACAACAGGAAATTCCGGCAAATATCGGCATCGGCGCGGTTCATCGGCCGATCCATACCCACGATGACAGCGGTCAGGGCATTGTTCACATGGAGTTTCAAGGGCTTGCGCGGAAGCAAGACACCACACTTGGCCAATTTTTCGAAAACTGGAATAAGGATATGCGCTCATTCGGCACGAATATGAAGATGACCGTAAACGGGGAAGAAAACACAGAATATGGAAATTACGTCATGGGCGACAAGGACAAAATTGAACTGCGTTTTGACTAAAAGTTATCCACAGGCAGGGTATTGACAAATAGGATATAGGGGCATACCCTATAGGCAAGGTCAGCAGCTTAATTACCGATACCCTTAAAACCCATGCTGGATCAAAAATTAAAACATCGCGCTGTCCATCGGGCAAAAATCATCGCAGGCCAACTAGATGGCCTCATCAAGGCCATAGAGAAAGAAGAATATTGCCCCACCTTGCTGGAACAATCCCGCTCCATTCAAAGGTCGCTCAAAAGCCTTGACACTTTCCTTCTTGAGAATCACCTGCGGACACATGTGAAACATCAAATGCAGAGCAGGGGCGATGACGAAAAAGCAATCAGAGAGCTGATTAAAGTGTATACCTTGTCAAACAAATAATATCACATGAACAGTTTATATTATGGCGATATGTTCGGGTGGGGATTCGGAGGAATAATGATGCTGATCTTTTGGATTGCGATTCTTCTGTTTATCATATTGGCGATCAAAGGATTCCAAGGAAATGAATCAGGAAAATCAAGTTCAAAATCAGCCGCAGACATCCTTAAGGAACGATACGCAAAGGGCGAAATTGATAAAAAAGAATTTGAGGAAAAGAAAAAAGACATAACAAATTCGTAGTATCCATGCCAAACACTCTTAATAACCAATCAATACAAAAACATGAAACCATCAAAATTAATGCACGTTGTTAGTGTCATCGCAGGTTTTGTTGGAGTCGTTGTATTTGCAGGTGCCATTCTTGGAGGGTCGGACAATCTTGTGTTCGGAATTACAAAGGTCGACGCTCTGCTCTGCGCCGGAATTCTTATCCTCGTTGCGATTTGGGTCCAGCTTGCGACAATTCACCACATGATGCTTGAGAAGCGCGGAGAAATCGTTTAATCAATTAATCAAAATATATGCAACTATCACTTAAAAAATACGGCTGGAAATGTGCTCTTGGGGCCGAGGTAGCATACGTTCTTTGCGTGTTGGGCGGATTTCTACCACTTCGTAGCGCTCAAGGCATTGAGCTTCATCACACGCTTTTTGAGACGCTTCCCGGCTTTACATGGATCAGCTTTGGCAGTTTCATTCTCGGTGCATTCTATATGTTCGTTTTTGCTTGGATTTTCGCCTTCTATTTCGCGTGGATGCACAATTCAAGTCTTGTTAACAAATAATTAAAAATTTATGCACAATCATAATAATGAGAGCGATAAAGACGGCGGACACAAAGGAATGATGTGGATGATAATTCCGTGCCTCCTTCTGTTAGGAGTTCTATTTTTTGGCGGGGGTAAATTGTCTTCAGGCGGATACCTTTGGCCAATTCTTATCGGTGTCTTTGTAGTCGCGCACATTTGGATGATGTTCAAGGGACACGGAGGGCATGCCGATGAGGACGGAGATGAAAATCCCGATACGGTCGACCCCGCCGAAGAGATTGCGGCAAAGAAGAACGAACATAAGCACGGCGGATGCTGCCATTAACGCCTCGTCATGGGAAACTCCTACGGCCTTTGGCCGCTCGTCGTCATTAATTCGCTGATTTTCATCGTGTTCGCATTCAGCTTTACGAAGCCGAAAACCGCGCGCGACTGGCGGTCGTTTGGCGCATTCTCCGCGTTCATCGTCGCTCTGTTCGCGGAGATGTACGGATTCCCACTCACCATTTACCTGCTTTCCGGCTGGCTTACGAAATGGGTACCCGGACTTGATCCATTCACGCATAATTCTGGGCACCTTCTTGAGGATCTCTTTGGCTGGGGCGGGGACCCGCATTTCGGCCCGTTTCACCTTGTAAGCTACGTTCTGATTATTTACGGTTTCTCGCTTCTCGCCAGTGCCTGGAAGGTGCTCTATGCGGCGCAGCGTGCCAACCGGCTTGCGATGACCGGTCCTTACGCCCGCATCCGCCACCCGCAGTATGTTGCGTTTATCCTCATCATGCTCGGTTTCCTCTTCCAATGGCCAACGCTTCTCACCCTCATCATGTTTCCCGTACTGGTCTGGATGTATACACGACTTGCCAAGAGTGAAGAAAAAGAAGCGCAAAAAGAATTCGGCGAACAATGGAATGCATACGCCCGTCAAACCCATGCGTTTATTCCTCGGTTAAGATCGCCGGTATCAAAGGATATTGTCGGTTAGTATCAAGTTTCATGGCTCAACTTACAAAAATAATCTACATACTGCTCTTTGCGCTGATCGTGCTCGCGCCTCATTTTGGTATTGGGCACCTATTTGATATTCCAGAACGGTACGCGCAATCACTGATTACGGCGGCGCTATTCGGCGTTGCCTATATTGTGTATCTGTTACACCAGCGCGATTTGCGCAAGAAAGAAGAAGAAAAACAGAAATTGGAAAACAAATTTTCGTTTTCGAGCAAGGCATTAAATGACGCGTACCAGTACATCGGTTCAGCAAATCGCAAACTCTCTCTTTTGAGTGCGGTAAGCACAGATCTTCTTGACCGACCGAAAGAAACCAAAAGAGGCAAGCGCGCGATTTTTGAAGAATTACTGATGACTGCAGTCACGGTGCTTGGCCGTTCTTCATGGGGAATGTTTCGTTTTATTCAAGCAACAACAGGGCGGACTGAACAGGAGTTCACCCACGCTACTCAAGGATATATTCTTCTTAAATCCACTATCAGCAATAACGAATTGTTGCAAGCGCGACAGGTGTCGGACAAAATCGTAAAAATTGGTAATCTGTATGTGATTCCTACCTCTGACAGGCATGCTCCTGTCCCATGTTTTTTTATGTTTGCAAAGAGAGAGAATGGCGTCGAAGCTGAAATTTCCACATTGCGGGCGATTGTTGATCAAGCGCAGTTGTTTTATACATATCTTTTTGAAATGCCGGAAGCCCCAAAATCTGTATCGCATATCGCAAGACAATCATGATCAATAACACCACAAAGCCGATTCTATATGGGATACTCGCAAGCAGTATCTTGCTCGGAATTTATTTTGCGGTGCTTTCTTTGGTATCGGGCTGGAACTTCGCCCAGGACCAATTTTCCGATTTTTGGTATTTCATCGTAGGTCTTGCGCTCGGTTTCGGCATTCAGATCGGATTGTATACCTACCTTAGGAACGCCATCCACGCAGGTCAAGGCGGCGGCAAGGTTTTGGGAGTAACCGGTACGACGTCCACCGCAGCCATGATTTCTTGCTGCGCTCATTATTTAGTGAATTTAGCGCCCATCCTTGGAGTAACCGGCTTGGTCGCATTCGTCGCTCAATACCAAACTAAGCTGTTTTGGGTGGGACTGGCATTCAATCTTGCGGGTATTGCATATGTAACCAACAGAATTTTTAAGTTTAAACACACATGAGATACATGCAACTTATAATAATTGGCCTGGCTGCTGTCACTCTCCTATACTTCGGAGTTTTTAAGCGTGAACCGCCGCAGGGAGGAAACCGGAACGAGAGCGATGCAAGCCAGCAGAGGAACCCGCCAGTTGGCGTGGCGCAGAGCAATTGGGAAACGCAAACGAATGAGGAACTGCCGGTAACGATCAAAGTGACTCCGATTGAGCTTGGCAAAGGGGCAGAGACATGGAAGTTCGAAATTGTCTTGAATACCCACTCCGGAAGCTTGGATGACGATCTGCTTACGGCGGCATACTTAATGGACGATAAGGGCAACACATACCAGCCGACTACATGGGAGGGGCCGGGGCCCGGCGGCCATCACCGCGAAGGCGTGTTAGTATTTGAAGCGGTATATCCGGCGCCGCCTTTCATTGAGTTAAAAATCAAAAACGTCGGCGGCATTTCAGAGCGATCCTTCAAATGGGATTTGAAATAGATTATAAGAATAAAAATTGGTGAATACTTATGTTTACAGAAAAAATAACATATGAGATTAAAAAAACCTTGAAGGGCTTCAATGAGGATAAAATGCGCGACCGGATGCTCATGCATTATAAATTATTGCACTTGATTGATGATAAAGAAAAATGGGCAACACCGGAGTTGCAAGAAATTTCTTTAGAGTTGCTTCCCTGCGACATGACCGAGAAAAAAAGCAAAGATTTCATTGATGAAATTGCACGGCTTGCCGAAAAAAATCCTTATTTGGTCAATTTTCTTAAAAAAGCGCAAAATGAAAAATTTAAACGCTTATCTCTTAAGGTGGCAAAAGAAGGCGAGCAATTGTTTCCCGATCTGGTCGCGTATGCAAATGCTCTTGAGCGCTTAACAAAGGCGACGCATGACAATCCGAAAATTCTGGGAAAATGCGTAAAAATATTCAAAAAAGAAAGGAGGAAAATTAGCCGTTTTAAGCATGAGACTCTGTTCCGTAAAATAAAACTTACATCCATAGAAAAACCGATAATTGAGGATATCATTTTGAAATCTTACAAAACTGGCAAGGTGCCAAAAAACGCAGGGAGATCAGTTGTATTTCTCAATATATTAGAAGCAACCCTTGCCGATATCGTTGAATTTAATATGGACAACGCAAAAGTTGGATGGATATTAGCCGTCAACAAGTCGGGCTCAAAGGATTACGATCCGCGCACAGGGGAAGGATTCTCTGGTTGGTCAGATGACAAGAAAACGATTTGCCTGCGACCGCCATTACCGAAAGAATGGGCTGATCTGTACCAAACATGGAACATGGCGTTCGTATCGCAATCGCAAAGTTTTCCATACCTGATTTCTAAACTTCTTATTCCGCAAGTAGCCGATTATCAAAACGATCCCTCGCAATATCTGCATAAAAGAGTTCTTGCTCTATATATCTGCCTTAATTATCTCATTTTTGATTGCGCCAAAAGAATGGAAGAGAAGATATCTGCGATCCATTGGGATGACATAAAACTAGCGCGCCTTTGGGGCAAAGCCAATTTGGAAAGCGCGAGGAAATACAAATCGGAACTTTTAAAATTATCATTACAAAAAATTAATTAAAGACTATGGACCACAACCATCACACAACAATGAAAAACGAAGTTGAACGAAAACCCGACTGCGCCTACGGTGCTCTTAAAGCGCATCGAGTCGAGATTAAAAGTATAATAAATCATTAAAAATAAACAAAACTATGGAATTTGACTACACCACAACTACAACGAAAACTTTTGACGCGGCGGTTCAAAGCGTGCAAGATGAAATTGCCAAAGCCGGCATGCGGGTTTTGTATGTCCACGATGTGCAGAAAACATTAGCCGAGAAGGGTTTTGAAAGAAAGCCGTTTAAAATTGTTGAGTTTTGCAATGCAAAGCTTGCCAACGAGTTTCTGAATAAGGATATTAAAATCGGCCTCTGTCTACCCTGCAAGATAAATGTGTACGTCAAAGACGAGCCTGCCTCCGCTAAAGATTCGGCGGGCAAGCAAACTTTTATTTCCGGCATGCGGCCGATTATTCTGCCGCAGTTCTTCCCGCACGCCGATTTGGGCGAGAGGCCGAAAGAAATTGACCAAATCATTCAAAACATTATCAATAATGCGAAATGACTCATGAAAAATAAGGCGCTCATAGGCGGAATAGTCACCGTGGCGATATTGATTGCCGGAGTTTTTTTGTTTTCAAATAAAAATGTCTCTCGCGAGACATTTTCAACAATCACGCAGGACATGCCCGAAGCTCGGGCCACGCAAATGGTGGAGCTTAACAATGGCGATACATACAATCTTATCGCTTCCATCGTTAAAAAAGAGATTGGCAATACCGAAGTAAAGATGCTCGCCTATAACGGCATGATCCCAGGACCGTTCCTCAAGGTTTCTCAAGGAGCGGAGATTACGCTCAATTTTAAGAATGAAACCGATGTGCCGACTACCATGCACTCGCACGGCATACGGCTGGATAATAAATTTGACGGCGTGCCCGATGTAACGCAAAAAGAAGTCGGCGTTGGCGAATCATTTACCTACAACATAAAGTTTCCTGACGCGGGAATATATTGGTACCATCCCCACATTCGGGAAGATTATGCGCAGGAGCTCGGTTTATACGGCAATTATTTAGTGACTCCAACCGACGCAGACTACTGGTCGCCGGTTAACCGCGAGGTGCCACTTTTCCTTGACGATATCTTGATTGAGGATGGAAAAATTGCTGTATTTGATAAAAAACAAGCCAATCGCACTCTTATGGGTCGGTTTGGAAATATATTTCTTGTGAATGGCGAAGAAAATTATACTTTGGAAGCTAAGAGCGGAGAGGTTATCCGTTTCTATGTTACTAATTCCGCAAATACAAGACCGTATAACTTCACTATCGCTGGCACGAAAATGAAGCTTGTCGGCGGAGATAGCGGCGCATATGAGAAAGATCAATGGGTGGATGCCGTGATTCTCGGACCATCTGAACGCGCGGCAGTAGAGGTTCTCTTTGATAAAGCTGGATCATATGCGCTCCAGAATAAAACTCCGAATAAAACGAATTCTCTCGGTACCATCGTGGTTTCGGAAAATATCGCCGCTCCTTCGTATGGTGACTCTTTTTCCATGCTCAAAACGCATGCCGAGGTTATAAAAAGTATTGATCCGTTCAGAGCATATTTTAGCAAGCAACTCGATAAGCAGATAAAGCTATCCATAAATCTTACGGGGAATATGCAAAGTATGATAGGTAATGAGAATAGAGGCGGTGAACATCAGATGTCTGGCGGCAATATGATGGGTAATAATATGATTATGGGAGGAGAGATGATGGGCGCATCAGCAGATGGTATTGAGTGGAATGATACGAATCAAATGATGAATGAAATTTCTAACACCGATACGGTGGCATGGAAAATCATTGAT
>MHLB01000007.1:28139-28440 GCA_001818895.1 Candidatus Liptonbacteria bacterium RIFCSPLOWO2_01_FULL_53_13 | reverse complement strand
GCGGCAAAACACCGAATGAATACCTCCGAGAATATCAACTAAACAAACCGCCATATGTGTGTACCTAAAACAACCCAAGGCGTTGCCGCAAACATTCTTCAACCGCCCCGCGCCGCTCGTCGCGCGCGAACTTTTGGGGAAGTTTTTGGTCCGGCGCTATGGAAAACGCACCGAAGCATTTATGATCACCGAAACGGAGGCGTACGAAGGCTTTCGCGACAAGGCATCGCATGCGCATCGTGGGCAAACAAAACGGAACGCACCAATGTTCGGCGACGCGGGATATTGGTACGTATATTTC
>MHLB01000007.1:19957-28021 GCA_001818895.1 Candidatus Liptonbacteria bacterium RIFCSPLOWO2_01_FULL_53_13 | reverse complement strand
GCGGGTCTCTAACGGGGCCAGCCCGCCTTACCAAAGCGCTCGCTATCGGCAAAGCTCAGAATGCACGCCTCGCTGACCGGAATACGGGATTATGGATAGAGGACAGGGGAGTCAGCGTCCGCGCGCAAAATATCAAAACCGGTGCGCGCGTGGGAGTGGCATATGCAGGGGCGTACTGGCGCAACCGAAAGTGGAGATTTCGATTAGACCAAAAAGACCCATAAAACCCATGGGGTCTAGATCCTCTCCATATTGTCGGGGACTTCAAACTTACGGAGTGCGAAAAGAGTTACAGAAATAATAAGTGCGGAAATAATGGCGAATCCAATCATACCGACGCCCGCGAGTACGCCGACGGCGGCGGTCGTCCAGATGACGGCGGCGGTCGTGAGCCCGCGCGCGCGGTGTTCGGTCTTAAGAATAATACCCCCGCCCAGAAATCCGATGCCGACCACGATATTCCCGATCATCATGAGGAATCCGCTATTGTTCGCAATGATGGCATTCACCTGTTCGGGCGAAGTTGCCACGAGGTAGGGAAGGTTGAGTGCGGCAAGCGAGAAAAGCGCCGCGCCTCCCGCGACCGTGAGCCCCGTCCTTACCCCCGCCTCTTTGCCGACCAATTCCCGCTCAAGCCCCATGAGCGCCCCGAGCGCGAGCGCAACCGCCAAATTAAGGGTCATTTGTGCTATGTGCATCATTAAGATATAGTATACAGCGACACGCAATATGCAACAAGTGACACAAAAATGAAGCGCACATCCGTAGGGGATATCAAAAATTTGGAAGGAAAAGAGGTGGAACTTGCCGGCTGGGTGCATGCCCGGCGCGACCACGGCAAGATTATTTTCATTGACCTGCGCGACCGGACGGGGCTGGTGCAAATAGTGTTTACTCCTGCGGTCGCCGGCGCTGTGGACCTGCGGCTTGAATATCTCATCCGCGTGAGCGGGCTCGTGAAAAAGCGCCCCGATTCAATGGTGAACGATAAACTGCCGAACGGCGCGTATGAAGTTGAGGCAAAAACGCTTGAAATCATGAACGCGTCCGAGGCGACGCCGATTCCGGTGGACAGCGACGGCTATGACATCAACGAGGAATCGCGGATGAAATACCGCTATCTTGACCTGCGGAGAGAGCGGATGCAGAGGAATATCCGCCTGCGCCACGAAGTTTCCCAGTTCATGCGCTCGTATCTGACCGAGCGGGGATTTTGGGAAATAGAAACGCCGATGCTCACCAAGTCCACGCCCGAGGGCGCGCGGGATTTCTTGGTGCCGTCGCGGCTCCAGCCGGGCAAGTTCTATGCGCTTCCGCAATCGCCCCAGCAGTACAAACAGCTCCTGATGGTCGCGGGGTTTGAAAAATATTTTCAGATCGCGCGCTGTTTCCGCGATGAAGACCCGCGCGCCGACCGCGCCTACGGAGAATTCACCCAGCTTGACCTTGAGATGTCGTTCGTGACGCAGGAGGATATTTTGGCGCTTGCCGAGGATTTATTCACCAAGCTTGTAGAGAAAGTGTTCCCCGATAAGCACATTTCGCAATCGCCCTGGCCGCGTATTTCGCATAAGGAAGCGAAAGCGAAATACGGAAGCGACAAACCGGACCTGCGCAAGGAAAAGAATAATCCCGACGAGCTTGCGTTCGCATGGGTCGTTGATTTTCCGCTGTTTACCGAGCAGTCGGAAGAGGATTTTTTCCACGGTTCCGGTTCGGCGAAGTTCGCGCCTTCGCACCACATGTTTACGGCGCCGCACCCGGACGATATCCCGCTTTTGGACACCGATCCGACGAAAGTGCGGGGCCTACAGCACGACCTGGTGTTGAATGGCTACGAGGTCGGAGGCGGGAGCATCCGCATCCACGAGCGCGATATACAGGAGAAAATATTCAACCTTATCGGGTTCGACGAACACCAAAAAGGGGAGTTTACGCACATGCTTGAGGCCTTTACTTACGGCGTGCCTCCGCACGGCGGGATCGCGCCGGGGCTTGATAGATTCCTCTTTGCGGTGCTCGGCGAGAAAAGCATCCGCGAGGTGATGGCATTCCCGGCAAGCGCGGGCGGGCAGATAAGCGTGATGGATGCGCCGAGCGATGTTGACCCCAAACAGTTAAATGAGTTAGGATTAGACATAAAGAAAAAATAATATAATCATACGGGTCAACAGATACGCCAAGCCCATTCGGGGCATTCGCCTGCCTGCCGGTAGGCAGGGATGTATTCGTAGATTCGGATTACTTTTATGCAAAAGAAACACCCAAAAGAAGAAATTACGTTCGTGATGGTAAAGCCCGACGGCGTGCGGAAAGGGCTCGTTGGAGAGGTTCTTCGCCGGTTTGAACAGCGCGACTTGAAGATCGTGGCGCTTGAGATGTTCCAGCCGACCAAAGCGCAGATAGACGAGCATTATCCGAAGGACGAAGCGTGGATCGCGCGGCTCGGGCAGAAAACGCTCAAAACCTACGAAAAATACGGCTACAGCGCGAAAGAGGAGATTGGCACGGAGAGCGACCTGGAAATCGGAAAAATGGTGCGCAAGTGGCTTGTGGACTACATGACCTCGGCGCCGTTGGTGCGCATGGTAGTGCAGGGGATTCATGCGGTTGACATCGTACGGAAGATCGCGGGTCCGACGATTCCCGCGCTCGCGGAAGTGGGAACAATTCGCGGCGACTTTTCAATTGACTCGCCGCTTCTCGCGAACAAAGAACAGCGCGCGGTAATGAATCTGCTTCACGCATCGGAGACCCCCGAAGAAGCGGAGCACGAAATTGAGCACTGGTTCGGCAAGAATTTTACCCCGCACCCGTATAAGAGATTCGGCGTGGACGAGTAAATTGCGTCAAGGCGACGCCTTAAATACCCATCCCCTATAGACCAATTCGCGCGAATCGGTCTATAGGGTCAAGTAGCAAAACCTCAGCGTTATTTTCGTCCCAGCATGAGGATTCTTTTCTCAAATCCTCCTCGTTTTTTGCGTTTCTCCTTTTGAATCACGGCGATATCGTCCTTTGTTTTGCGTTTGAGCTTGAGGATTGCGTCAATTACCTCAAATACATCTGCGAGCTCTTCTTCAAGATTACCGATTGTAACGGAATTTTGAAGCTCAACCGACTCCTCAACCATTTTTTTGAGCAAATAATCCAAAAACTCATTGTCGTCATTCAATGTTCTTTGCGGCGGGTATGCCCCCTGCTTTTCTTTAATGATTTCTGGAATCCCGTCGCGGACGAGTTTCGGATACTCGTCTTCAATCGGGAGATGCGTGGGCTGGAAGTCCATGTCAGTTTTTAAGGAATTAAACTATTTAAGTACAAGTAATTCGGAGCGGATAAATAAGCTTTTCTAGCCCTCTTTCACCGATTTTGTAACAAGAAGCGCGCGGTCAATGCCGGAGCGGTAAATTTTTTCCGCTTGCAAAAGCTCCTCTTCGATCCCTACATGAGGGAGCGTTTTGAGGTCTCGAACGGTTATCCAGCGATAATCGGTGAAGTCGTCGGAAATGGTCACTTTGCTTGCGTCTTCAACCTCACAGAGATAAGAAAATACTTTGACGGTTTGACCGTCGGGCCGGATGAATGATTTGTCCTTTAAAAGAATTTTCCCTTGTTTAAGCTTCATACCCGCTTCTTCCTCAACTTCTTTTACAAGTGTTTCCTCAACCGTGTCGTTATCTTCAACTTTTCCACCGGGGAACGTATACATTCCGGGGTAGGCGATTTCCCGTTCACTGCGCTTCAGCACAAGGTATTTGCCCTCGGAGTTTCTCACGACCGCGACCACCGCCACAATATGAAGTTTGTTTGATTTTTCGTAACCCATATTATTATAGACATTCCGACATTCTTGAGAATGTTGGAATGTTGCAAAACGAGATTAACCAGTTTTTTGAAACGCTTCCACGATCTTATCCATGTCCCCGTCCAGGATTTTTTCAATATTATGGAATTTCTTCCCGAGCCGATGGTCGGTGATGCGGTCTTCGGGGAAATTATAGGTGCGAATTTTCTCGCTCCGGTCGCCGGTGCCGATCTGCGCCCTGCGGTCATCTCCCAGTCCGGCGGTCGCCGCCTGCTGGTTCGCTTCGTAGAGCTTGGCGCGCAAGACATCCATCGCTTTTTCGCGGTTCGCGTGCTGGCTCCGCTCCGCCCGGGAGGCGACGAGAATGCCGCTCGGCTTGTGGAGAATGCGGACGGCGGATTCGATCTTATTCACGTTCTGCCCGCCCGGTCCTCCCGCGCGCGAAAAAGTCACCTCAAGGTCGCCCTGGTTCACCACCACCTCTTTCGCTTCCACGACCGGCATCACCGCAACCGTCGCGGTTGATGTGTGCACTCTGCCCGCCCTTTCGGTCTTTGGTATGCGCTGGACGCGGTGGACGCCGGACTCGTGCTTGAACGCGTGATAACAGTCGGTGCCGGATACCTCCGCGACAAGCGTTTTATATCCGCCAAGCGCCGTTTCGCTCGCGTCAACGGTGCTGAAGCTCCACCCGCGCTTCGCCGCATAGCGCTGGTACATCCGCGCCAAGTCGCCCGCAAAAATAGAGGCCTCGTCGCCTCCGGCACCCGCTCTTATCTCTAGAATAATTTTGTTAGTCATGTGTTTTTGTTATATTTCCCGAGCGAAGTCGAGGGATTACCCCTCGATTTGTCCTGCAGACTCACTCGGGGAATAATACGGTAATTTGTAATATTTGTACCAATTGGTACATTTGTAGAACATCATTATGGCAGATTTCACCCGCTATTTCAACGCCGTCCGCTTCCTGGAGGGCCTTTCCAATGTCCGCGGGAAGGACTATATGAACGACCGCAAGAATCCAGAGGTGTATCTCAAACGGATGAGATATTTTTTGGACCTTCTCGGGAAGCCCGAAAGGGGAATGCAATTCGTGCATATTACGGGAACCGCCGGCAAGGGGTCGGTGTCAAATATGGTGCACGCGATGCTCGGCGCAAGCGGCAGGCGAGCCGGCTTGCCTCGCCGAAACTCGCAAGTGAAGGCGGGATTATTCACCTCTCCATTTTCCACAACCTCCATTGAAAAAATCAAAGTGGGCGGGACCTACATTTCGCCCGACGCATTTGCCGACATCGTAGAGAACATGAAACCCGCGATTGACGAGGCGTATGCGAAAGGGCCATACGGCGGGCCATCTTATTTTGAAATTTTTCTTGCGATGGCGCTTGTTTATTTCAAGCGCGAGCGCTGTACCTGGGCGGTGCTTGAGGTGGGGTGCGGCGGCCGTTATGATGCGACCAATGTCATCCGAAATCCGCGCGTCACCGCGATCACGAACATTGATTACGACCACACGCACATTCTCGGGAAGACGCTCAAGAAAATTGCGTGGGACAAGGCGGGGATCGTGAAACCCGGCGCGCGTTTTTTCACGACGGAAACAAGGCCTCATTTGCTGGAAATATTTAAGCGTATCTGCGCCGAAAAAAGCGTGCGAGGGGAATTCCTTGGCGTGCGCGGGTTATCAGCACAAGAAAAAAATGCGGTGCTTGCACGGAGCATCGGCTCTGCACTGGGTTTATCCGATTCTGCGATAGAGAAGGGAATCGCGTCCGCGAGAATGCCCTGCCGGTTTGAACTTATGCAAAAAGGCCCCGCGGTCATCCTTGACGGGGCGCACAGCCCCGTGAAGATGAGGAGCACCGCGGAGCAGGCCTCCGCGCTTGCATATCGCAAGCTGATACTCGTGGTCGCAATAGCCGACAATAAAGACACCTCGGAAACATTGGAAGCGATTATCCCGCTCGCCGACACGATTATATTCACCCGTTTTGAGAACGAGCGGAAATGCGCCGACCCGAAGCGGCTCGCGGGCGAAAGCGCCCCGTTCCGAAAAAAATCCGCCGGAATCGCTTTCCGTTACGACCCCCTGCAGGCGCTCCAAAAGGCGATGAAAGAGGCGGGAAAAGATGACCTCATTCTTGTGACCGGCTCGTTCTTCCTCGCCGGAGAATTGCGCAAAAAATGGTATCCGGAGGAATGGGTACTGAAACACAGGCGGAGCAAATAACGGGAAGCCAAGAGCAAAAAAGCCGGCATTAACAGATAAAACCCTGTGCGCAACTTGCAATTGTCACGGCGATAGCCATTGTGGTATAGTAGACCAACAGATATGCACAACCCTCCCTTGATCCTTATCGTAGACGATATGCCCTCATTCCTTGAGATTTTCGGGGAAAAATTGAAGGGTGCCGGTTTTGCCGTGGAAACCGCTCCGAACGGCGAGGAGGGGATTAAAAGAGCGAAAGAGATCCAGCCGGACCTTATTCTTATGGATGTCAGGATGCCGGTAATGAACGGCACGGACGCAGTGGTCAAGCTGAAAGACGATGAGGCGACCAAAAATCTGAGAGTGATATTTCTGACGGAGCTCGGCGACCCGCGCGAGGAAGTGCAGGCGGTCAACCGCAAGTTTGCGCAGGAGCTCGGCGCGGTGGATTATGTAAAGAAAAGCGTTGACCTGGACGTGCTGGTGGCGAAAGTGAAATCACACCTCGCATCGTAGAGGTCGTATCAAGGCATGCGCGAGAAACCATTTATCCTCGTTGTTGACGACGAAGACTCGTTTCCTGAAGTCATTTGCGCGAAGCTCAATGCTTCGGGGTTTGAAACGGCGCACGCGAAGAGCCGGGACGAAGCGATGAAAAAGGCGGAGGAGTTGATGCCCGACCTTATTTTGATGGACGTGCAGATGCCCAAAGTGCAGGGGACGGATGCCGCGCTTGACCTTAAACAAAACGAGAAGACCAAAGACATCAAAGTGGCGTTTTTGACGAGCATGAAAGAGCTCGGAGAAGGGTTCACCGGCGCGCCGACTGACGTAAGCAAGGAGCTTGGCATGGAAGATTTTCTCCAGAAAACCGACGACCTTGACGTGCTTTTGGAAAAAATAAAAAAGATTCTCGCGAAACCGCCCGTGCCGACCTCGGAACCCGCGCCCGCTGCTACCTCTGTCCCTGCATCCACACCAACCCCATAATTTATTCGCGTTATTTGCTGAATTCGCATTATTCGCGATTACTCTTTCATGAACATCACCTCGCTTCCTGAATTCGACGGGCACGAATCGGTAACATTCCTTCACGATAGGGCGGCGGGGCTTCGCAGTTTTATCGCAATTCATAACACGAACCTCGGTCCCGCGACGGGAGGAACCCGTTATGCGCACTATGCGAGTGAAGAAGAGGCGCTCAAGGACGCTCTTAATCTTTCCCGTGCGATGACCTATAAATGCGCGCTCGCGGACGTGCCCTATGGAGGAGGCAAGGGGGTCATCATGGCGAACAGGAAGCCGAAAACGAAAGTGCTCGTCGCGGCATATGCGCGCGGCGTGAATATATTAGGCGGCCGTTTCACGACCGGAGAAGACGTTGGTATCACCGAGCATGACCTCCGCGTCATGCAGAAAGAATCGAAATACGTGAACGGCAGGCCGGGGCTTGCGGGCGAATTGGGGCCATGGGCGGCGCTTGGCGTGTTTTCCGCGATGCGTGCCGCGCTCAAAGCGATATTCGGTGATTCCCGGATTGAAGGGAAAACGTTCGCAGTGAAGGGATTGGGGAAGGTCGGTTCGGAACTTTGCGCGCATATCGGCAAAGAAGGAGGGACTATTATTGCCGCTGACATTGACCCGCTCGCCATACGGCGCGCGAAAGCGCGTTTTCCGAAAATGAAGATAGTAAATCCGAAGGAGATTCAATTTATGAAAGCGGACGTCTTTGCCCCTTGCGCGATGGGAGGGGATTTCACCGCGGAAACGATAAAAAAATTGAGGTGCGCCATTGTCTGCGGAGGGGCGAATAACCAGATCGCTTCGCACGAAGACGGCGCGCGCCTGCACACGCGCGGTATTCTTTATGTGCCGGATTACGTGGCAAACGCGGGAGGACTTATCAATGTAGCGGGGGAAATGCGCAAAACCGGCTACAGCCGCGCATGGGTGGAACGGAAAGTGCTCGGTATCGGAAAGACCGTCACCGAGATCATTGAGCTCTCGCACGCGACGAAGAAACCGATGCACGAAGTGGCGGACC
>MHLB01000007.1:19757-19930 GCA_001818895.1 Candidatus Liptonbacteria bacterium RIFCSPLOWO2_01_FULL_53_13 | reverse complement strand
AAATAATTCCTCGTTATTCCCGAATAGTTATTCCCCGCCCGAATTGTTATTCCCCGAGCTTGTCGAGGGGCCTCCTCCTTTTTATAAATGGAGTACCTCGGAGAGGCGAGGGATTTTTATCCTTTTGTGCTATACTCGTCGCATATGGTTGACGAGCATTCCGGTAGGGCTGA
>MHLB01000007.1:16386-19738 GCA_001818895.1 Candidatus Liptonbacteria bacterium RIFCSPLOWO2_01_FULL_53_13 | reverse complement strand
CTTGTGCGCGAGAAAAAGAGCGCGTACTGGAGCCGCGTGCGCGAGGAAACCGCACTCCGGCTTTTCCGTGCCGCTTCTCTGCGCGTGCCCGCATATAAGGATTTCCTCAAAAAACATAAAGTTAATCCCGCAAAGATAAAGACCTTTGCCGATTTCGAGCGCGTGCCGGAAACGAGCAAAGCGAACTACCTCCGTGAGTATCCCTTGGAAAAGCTCGTCTGGGACGGGACCATCAAAAACCCCTTTGTTTATACGGCGACATCCGGCTCGACCGGCACGCCGTTCTATTTTCCGCTTTCCAACAAGCTTGCGTGGGAATCCTCTGTCGTGCACGAGCTTTTTCTTCGCATGCGGAAAGAGCATTGGAAAGAACCGACGCTCGTCATCGTCGCGTTCGGCATGGGGGTATGGATCGGAGGGTTGTTTACTTATCGTGCGTTTGCGCAGGTAAGCGATCGCGGAGCGAATCTGTCCATCTTGACCACGGGCATCAATAAGCAGGAGATACTCCACGCGTTGCGCCGTCTTGCTCCGCACTACGCCCGCGTCATTCTCTGCGGATACGCGCCGTTCCTGAAGGACGTGATAGACGAAGCAACTGCGGAAAAGATAAACCTTCGCGCTCTCAATCTGCGCCTGCTTTTCGCGGCGGAAGCGTTCACGGAAAAATTCCGCGATCATATTTGCAAAAAAGCCCGCGTTAAAAACCCGCTTCTTGATACGATGAACATTTACGGCACCGCGGATATCGGCACCATGGCGTTTGAAACCCCTTTCACGATACTTGCCCGCCGCGAAATGCTTGCACATCCTGCGGCATTCAACGGGTTTTTCGGGAACATCCAAAAAACACCCACGTTGGCTCAGTATAACCCGCATGCGATCGTATTTGAGGCGCCAAGAGGCGACGTGGTGCTTACGGGAGACAATGCGATCCCGCTCGTGCGCTATGCAATAGGCGACCATGGCGGGGCCATGAGCTTTCATGAAGCCGTGGCGAAAATGAAAAAAGGAGGAGTTGACGCGATGCGCGCCGCGAGGAGAGAAAAAATAGTCGCGCACGTTTCGGAGCTCCCGTTGGTGTACGTCTACGAACGCAACGATTTCTCAACCACGCTTTACGGGCTTCAGATCTATCCCGAGGCGGTGCGCGACGCGCTCGTGGAACACCCGCTCAACAAATTCCTCACAGGGAAGCTTACGATGCTCACGAAATTTGACACGAAGCATGATCAGTACCTTGAAATCCACATAGAACTCCAGAAGAACAAAATGATACGGAAGCATATTGAGCACCACACCTTGAAGCGCATCGTGCATCATCTCCGCCTGAAAATCTCCGAATTCCGCGAACTGCACAACTATCTCCAGGACCGCGCGCTTCCGAAACTCGCGTTTTGGCCCTACGAGCATAAGTTCTATTTCAAGCCCGGAGGCAAGCAAAAATGGGTAGCGCACGAGTAGGTACGGCGTTGGACGGTGCCTCTTCTGATTATCCGCGCAAATCCGCCCCCAATCCGCGTGAATCAGGGGTCCTTTAGTTATTTTTGACTTCGCTCTTACGATTTTCTATAATAAGGACGTATGAAGATAGGACAGATGAAAAAGAAAATCATTCCGATTTTAAAACGCTATGGCGTGGAATATGCAGGCGTGTTTGGTTCGGTTGCGCGAGGAGAAGATACGCCAAAGAGCGACGTGGATATTGTGGTGCGGGTAGGCAGAATCCCTTTTGGCATATGGGGATTCGTGGGACTTCGTCAGGATATTGAGCGCGCGCTTGGGAAAAAAGTTGATGTGGTGTCAACGTACGGCATGCATGCTCATTTTGCGTCTCACGTGAAGCGCGACGCAGTAACTCTCTATGAAAGACCATAAAGCTACCTTGGGGCTTATGAAAGATGCGGCAAGAAAAACATCCTTGTTCCTCAAGGGGTACAAGATGCGGAAATTTTTGATGGACGGAAAAACGCAAAGCGCGGTGATTATGCAACTTATCGTGATAGGGGAATTGGCGAAGAAGGTGCCGGATCGCGCGAAGAAAAAGATAAACCTGCCGTGGCGATTGATTGCAGGATTTCGCGACCTTGCGGTGCATCAGTACTTTGAGCTTGACCTCCCGAAAGTATGGGATACCGCGACGAAAGATGTTCCCGTGCTGGAAAAGAAATTAGCGCAGTATCTTAAGCGGAAATAAAGTTGGTTGCCCGTCGATCCCCGCCCAGACCGCGGTCGGGGCGGGGTATTTCGCGGGCAACACCATGGCAACTTTGTTGGCAAGGTGCGCCCACCGGGCGCTCGCGCGTTACTGCGCCGCTCACCCTCGCGGTCCGGCCTTCGTAGCCGAAGCTACTTCGGCGAAGCAGGCCAAGCCGCGGGGTATTCTCCGGCGTTTCCAATAAGAAAAGCATTCCACGCAAATAAAGATTCCCTTCCGCGCCAGTCTCCGCCCGAGGCGGACCCGCCTTCGGCGGGCGCGTGAATCCGAACCTATCCGCGTAAATCTGCGTCATAAATCTGCGTTTATCTGCGGTGCGCCGAAGCGCACAGTTATGCACAGGGGGTTGCTTGACAAATCAAAATATGCTATACTTAGGCGTAGAAAGGGGTTCTCTACCCAGGCGGCGAGTTTTTCCTCTTGTCATTCCCGCGGATGCGGGAATCCAGGAAGAACCGAATGATTATCGTCACTTGAGCAGAGAATCCCGACTTGATAAACAAAGAACACGACGTTTTTTAGATAACCCGGTCTCATCTCGCGCTCGCGCGGAGAGACCAACGCCCGAAGGGAGGGCGCCATGAAGAAGTACGCGTTGCCGTTCGCGCTCCTGGCGTTGGTCTTCGCGACCGGCGCCTACGCGGATACGCCCGACGAGTTGATCGTGGCGGGCGACATCCGACTGGTGAACTACATCGGAGAGCCGGTCGTCGGTGCGCTCGTCTACAACGACGCCACCGGACACACGCTCGGCGTGTCTGGGGCCGACGGGTGGACCACGTTCGACACGACGGTTCCCCCGACGGCCCTCCTGAGACTGGAGGACCCGAACGGTGCGTACATGCCCCGTCGCATCCTGCTCGGCGAACCGGACGCGGACGGTGGAGACCCTCGCATCAGGGTCCTACTCCGCCCCAGCGAGAATCCGACGACGTACACCAAGATGCTCTACAGGGACGGCAAGATGTACAAGTCGGCGGGGACGACGTATCTCGTCCTTGCCCCCGAACTCCAGCCGTTCGCGGAGCGCCTCCAGCGCGTCGCGGACTACTGGACCTCGAAGGGCGAGCCGACAGTACTCGGCGACTCGCCCGACGGAAGCGGGCAGATCACCCGCCTGCGCGTTGACCCCAA
>MHLB01000007.1:12315-16359 GCA_001818895.1 Candidatus Liptonbacteria bacterium RIFCSPLOWO2_01_FULL_53_13 | reverse complement strand
TCGTCTTCCAGCAGTTCGGCGATTGGGACAGCGACGAGTGGATGGCAAACCATGAAGTAGGCCACGTCCGTAGCCTACACCACCATGATGGGCTCGGACTCATGAATGCCAATCCAACCTCCACCATTCTCGTGGCGGACGAACTCCTTCAGCTCGAGCAGAGGCGGCATCGCAAGCCGCTGAACGTTCTGCTCGACAACGCTCCCGGCACCATCGCTTCTACAAGCGATAGGGGTCAGGAGAAGACGCTCGTGTTCCTCTGCGGCGCAGGCCACTAACGTAACGTAGGTCAGCGCCGCGACAACGCGCCCCTGGGTCAATTCGTGTTCGCACGACCCGGGGGCTTTCTTTTTACGAGGACAGAGGGCTGCTTATCCACAGTACTTGTGTCTTGCGTACGCTCATATGGTATAATGAACTTGAGAAAAGGTACGATACAAAAAGCCACACATAATATGAAAAAGAAAAACGGATATCTATTGGCGGGACTGCTCTTGTTCTCGGGGTTTGTTTTCGCGTTTCAGGCGGTACCCGCCAAGGCCGCGCCCTATACTGATCCAAAATGTGACTTGAGAATAGCAAGAACAGGCGATAATTCAGTGAGTGTTTGGGCGAACGCTCGCGTTGGCAAGTATCTTCCGGACTACACTACCGTAAGCGCCGGATTAAGTTTCGGGGACCCTGCCGGGCGGGACGACTTGAGCGACACAGGACAGGACTCCGTAACGCTCACCGGAACGCATACATATCCGGACGGGGACTACACCATCTCGTTTTGGGGCGAAACATACGTATATACACAAGAAACCTGCGGTAAATCGGAAAATTTTCATGCGGGAGGAGAAAAAGTACCCCCTCCTTCTCATTTTGAATGTCAGAATTATTCTTGCGTGAAAATAGACGGCGCAGGGAATAATTATCCCGGGTGCACCTCGGAAGGTCAGAGTTGCGGTTCTCCTCCCGCAAGAGGCGACGTCCTTGTCCAATCCAACCTTCCGACTTCATGGACGATAAACGGGCCCGGATGCCCGAGCGGATGCGCGGGAAGCGGAACCAGTAAAACCCATTCTTCGCTCCTCACGGGGACATATTCCATTGCCAATGTTCCCGAGGTGGGCGGATACACGAGTAACGTGTATGCGGCGGGTGACCCGACAATTGATTACGCGGGCGACACGGTGCTTTTCATCATTCAATACACCGCAGTTACTCCTCCGCCGTCTCCCACGCGCGTGGACATCGGCGTCGTAGTTTCGGGCGGGCCGGGGAACGCGAGGTGGCAAATTGATTGCCCGAGCGGTGCGAATTGCGCAAGCGGAACGGGCGCATGGTCGGGAAGCAAAGAGGGAGGCGGTAGTTATACCATTACCCCCGCGCCGGCATCCGGCTACACTCTGAAAATCAACGGCGCTCCCGCATCGTCAAACACCGCTTCGGTGCCGGACGACAATACCGCGCATTCCATCACATGGACGATTGAATATACACCCATAGATCCGGGATGCGAGAATAAAACCATTGCGCTCACCTCCGCGGCGACTACCACGCCGGGCGCACTGCTCCAGGTTACCTGGCAAAATCCCGCCGGCGGGTGTTCGGATGCCACCGACTGGATTGCGCTCGTGCCGAGCGGCGCCGGATGGACGAGCGGATACCCGTGGGCATATTGGAACGGGAGCGCAACGGCGCCGTCCGTGAAACCCCCCGCGACCGGCTCTCTTTCGCTCGTCGTTCCCGCGGGAGTTTCCAAACTTCAATTCGTCTATTATCGCGCCAACGGATATACCGAAGGCGGGCGGAGCGGTGAAATTACCGTTACCGTAACACCACCGCCCGGATGTGAGGGCGATCCCTCCGCATGCGTGAGCGCCTCGCTTGCGTGCAAAACAAGATATGACGATGGGACAGTAGGCGCATGGTCAGCAGGTCCCTGCACCGTGCCCTCTGGCGACGGCGTGAATCTCCAGTGGACTTCATTGAATGCAGACGGGTGCACGGCGGGAAGCAATCCGTCGGGGCTTTGGAGCGGAGCGAAAAGCATAAGCGGCACGGATGCCAGCGGGCCGGTTACGCAAAACGGAAGCGTATTTAGGATTATCTGCACAGGAGGGTCGGGTGCAACGAGCACCGCGCAAGTTACGGTAAACACAGGTTCCGTTCCTCCTCCGCCCGGCGGCGGAGGCGGAGGAACTCTCAACCTGCAATGCGCGTCCTTGGACGGCGCGTGGTCGGCGGGGCCGTGCTCGGTCGCGACCGGAGAGGATGCGCGCCTCAAGTGGACTTCAACAGGCCTTGCAACTTGCACCGCGACCGGCGACTGGAGCGGAACGAAACCGGTGGAAGGCGGCCCGGCCACCGTGGGGCCGATTGACGCATCCAAGACGTACGGGCTTACCTGCGCGAAGACGGGCGGCGGGACGATTGCCGACAGCGTTATCGTAAATCCGAGGCATACGGCGTGCGATATCTCGTCGGGGAGCTGCCGCATCGTGCCGGGCGCGGGAGAAAATGAATGCGCGAGCGACACCGATTGCGGAGGGACCTGCGTGGGCGCGGGCTGTCCGCCCCCCGGCGGCTCGGGATACTGCTCATTCTCCGCGAGCAACGGGCGGCTCATAATTCCTCCGCCGAAGTCATCTATGCTTTCATGGAACTGCACAGGCGTTGAGAACTGCTCAATTTCCGAAGGCGTTGGTTCGGTGGGAACGCTGGGAAGCCAGTCCGTCACGCCCTCCCAGACCACGACTTACAACCTCGCGTGCCATGTCACGGGAACCGCCGAGTCCACGAGCGACAGCGCCATAATACGCGTATTCAAATTTGAAGGCGGGTTGGAAAAGGAAATCTTGCCGAGGTAACGTAGTAAATAGTAAGTAGTAAGTAGTAATTGGCCACAATAATGAGGTGGATAAAAAACAGCGCGGCGTCCGCTTGGAAACCGTGCGGAGCGTGCTATACTTACCCTGCAATTGTCTCAAAATGAATAAGCCAGTTCACATTGACGCGCAAGCCGAATCCATTGATGCGTTCAAAAAAACGCATGAGGTCCTTAGAGTTATTGATCATTACGAGGAGCTTCTTGAGGAACTTTTTTTTGTCCGCAATCCGCGCTATCGGTTTGATAAAAACTATGCCTCCGCATATGGCGAATTTCGCGCATCTCATCTCGGCGGAAATCCGATAGAAAAAGCCGGTGCGTGGTTTTACTTTCCGTGGAGCAAACAGCTCGTGCATTATCTTCCCGAGGACTTGCACCAGGAATTAAGGACTGCGAGGAACAAAAATATCATTACCGCGGAAGAACAGGAAAAATATTATCAATTTAAGATTGGCGTTGCCGGGCTAAGCGTGGGCAGCCATGCCGCGCTCACGCTTGCCATGATGGGAGCGGGGAAGCACATGCGGCTTGCCGACCCCGACACTATCTCCGGCTCAAATCTTAATCGTATTCGGTACGATTTCACGAAAGTGGGCGAGCATAAGTGTGAGCTTGCCGTGCAACAAATATATCAGACAAATCCGTACGCGGTCATAGATGCATTTCCTGAGGGAATAACCGAAGCAAATATCGGAGCGTTTCTTGAAGGTCCTCCGAAACTGGACGTGCTTGTTGAGGAAATGGACAATGTAGAGATGAAAATACGGCTTCGCATTGAAGCAAAGCGCCTGCGGATTCCCGTGGTGATGGCGACTGACAACGGCGACAATGTCATCGTAGACATTGAACGTTACGACCTTGATCCGAACCTCGAAATTTTTAACGGCGCGGCGGGGCATCTTACTCTGGAAGAATTTCAGAAATTTCCGCCGCAAGAATTGCCAAAACTTGCGACGAAAATAGCGGGACCGAACGTGGTGGTACCGCGGATGCTTACTTCTCTCTTGGAAGTCGGTAAAACGCTTTACTCATGGCCCCAGCTCGGTGATGCAGCAACGCTTTCAGGGGTTGCCATCGCATACGTAGTGAAACGGCTTGCGCTCGGCGAGCCGATTCGCACGGGGAAAATTGAAGTAAACCTGGATCGTATATTTGACCCTCATTAT
>MHLB01000007.1:11858-12295 GCA_001818895.1 Candidatus Liptonbacteria bacterium RIFCSPLOWO2_01_FULL_53_13 | reverse complement strand
ACGCACAAGGGAGGACTTTTTGAAGAAAATCGGGTTATAATGGAAGTATGTATGCAGGTCTCCCGCGAGACACAGCCGAAAAAATTCTTCATGCGGCGGTACAAGCTCCTTCGGGAAGCAATTCCCAGCCGTGGCGATTTGAGGTCTCCGAAATGCACCTCTCCGTCGTTGCGCTTCCCGAGCGTGACCATCCGTTGCTAAACGTTGCGCATCGCGGCACATGGCTCGCGCACGGAGCGCTTATTGAAAATATTGCGGTTGCGGCAGGCCATTTCGGATACCGTGCCGAGATTTCCATTCCGGAGAATTTTTCTACCTCTCGCCGGACTGCCGTGATACGCTTTGAAAAAAGCGCGGGAAAATCGGAAGAAGATCTTTATGACGCGATTTTTTTCCGCGCCACGAACCGCAAGCCGTATCATAACACCGAGCTTGCA
>MHLB01000007.1:0-11832 GCA_001818895.1 Candidatus Liptonbacteria bacterium RIFCSPLOWO2_01_FULL_53_13 | reverse complement strand
ATGCGCATTCGTTGAGGACCGCGCCCGGAGAAAGGTACTCGGGGAAGCGGGAAGCATTAATGAAATCGTCATGTTAGAGCACAAACCCCTTCACGCGCTATTTTTTAAGGAAATCGTTTGGAGCGAACGCGAAGAAAAAGAACGCGGAGGCGGTCTTTTTGCGCCGACTATGGAACTTGCGCCCCCGGAGCGTTTTATGTTGAAGAATGCGTTCCGGCATTGGGGCATGATGAAGATTGCATCGGCGCTTGGCATGGCGCGAATGATTGCGAAGAAAAATGCCGCGACCTATGCCACGGGAAGCGCCATGGGCGCACTGCTCGTTCCCGATAGCGACCGCGCATTCCTTCATGCCGGACGCGCACTTGAGCGGATATGGCTTTCAGCAACGCATCGCGGGATGAGCATGCACCTTATAACAGGAACGCTTTTTTTCGCACAACGAGTTATGCGGGGCGATACCATGGGGCTTAAAGAAAAACACGTTGAGTTGATAAAAAACGGCTATGCGGCGATCGCATCGGCTTTCGGGGCGGGAAATGATATGATTGCAGTAATGTTCCGGTTGGGGGTTTCCGACCCCCCGAGCGCCCGTTCGTGGAAGCCGGAGCCGCTTGTTGCGTGGAACGCGAAATAAAAAAAATGATATTAGAGATTTTCAAGTCAAATCTCGGAACTTTTGCGAATGCAGACCTTTTTGCGGTCGGTCTTGCGATAGCGGCAACCGCGATACTCGGTTTTTTGGTTTTTTTTAATAATGCAAGAAGCATCACTAATAAAACATTTCTCGCGTTTTCTCTTGTCACTGTCGGATGGAGCGTGGTCAACTATTTCCAATATCAGGCACAACCTCCCATTCTTTCGTTCTGGGTCCTTCGACTAGTCATATTCTTTGGCGCATGGCACGCATTTACGTTTTTTCAGTTGTGCTATGTATTCCCGCGCGACCAAGTGGATTTTTCTTCTTTCTATAAAAAAGGGTTAGTTCCACTCGTAGTATTCACGTCGCTTCTTACGCTCACCCCCGCTGTATTTTCGCGTATTCTTGAGGTTTCTCCGGAAGGGAAAGTGCTGCGGGTGCAGAACGAGCTGGGTATCGCGCTTTTCGGCATTCTCGTTCTTATACTTGTCTTGAGCGGCGTATTCCTTCTTATCCGAAAAACAATTCGCGCGAAAGGAGCGGAGCGGACGCAATTTGCGTTCGTTTCTGCGGGAACATTCTTCACCTTTCTGCTCCTTATGATTTTTAATTTTATTCTTCCTGCGTTTTTTGAAGCTCCACAATTTATCCCGCTCGGCGCGCTTTTCATTCTCCCGTTTGCCGGATTTACATTTTACGCGATTTTGCGGCACCACCTTCTTAACATGAAGGTCGTTTCTACGGAGATTCTTACTCTCGTGCTCACGATTGCAGTCTTCTTTGAAGCCATTTTTGCGCAGAATATTTTAATACTTATCTTCCGCACAGGCGTATTCCTGCTCGTGCTCGCGTTCAGCATTCTCCTCATCAAAAGCGTCCGGAAAGAAGTGGAACAGCGCGAGGAGCTGGAACGGCTTGCGGGTGATTTGAAACAGGCGAACGCGAAACTGGAGGACTTAAGCCGGCTTAAGACCCAGCTCTTGTCGCTTGCGTCGCACCAGATCAAGTCGCCGCTCGCGGCGATCAAGGGGTTCACCGAGATTCTGATAGAAGGGATTTACGGGCAGGTGAACGACAAAGTGAAGGAAACGCTCGTTAAAATGAAAAAGTCCGCCGACGGGCTCGTAATGCTCATAGACACGCTCTTGAACGTGCGGAAAGTGGAAGAGGGAAGAATGGACTACCAATTTGCGCGCATTGACTTTAGGAAGCTCGTGGAAGACACCGTGGAAGAATTGCGCCCGCTCGCGGGGGAGAAGAAGCTGGAACTCACCTTCACCGCCCCGCCCGAGGCGGCGTGGGTGAACGCCGATGCGCAAAAATTGAAACAGGTCGTGCAGAACTTGATAGACAACGCCATCAAGTACACGCCCCTTGGATTCGTGAAGGTTGAGGTTGCGCCGAAAGAATCCACGTACGTGCTCTCGGTAACCGATTCGGGGCTCGGCATTCCAGAAGAGCTCATCACGCATCTCTTTGAGGAATTCATCCGCGACGAGCGCGTGAAAAAGGACATTTTGGGCACCGGGTTGGGGCTCTTTATCGCGCGCAAGATCGTGGACGCGCACAGCGGGAAAATTTGGGCGGAATCAGGGGGCAAGGACAAGGGGTCGAGATTTTATGTGGCGCTTAAGAAGGTAGCGTAATTATATATCATGACCAGCGAAGCGCGAGAAGGATTTTATACAAGCGGAGTGCCTCAAGCCGAGATTAACAGATTGGGAAAGTTTACATATCCCGATGAAGTCTCGGTAGAGCTTTTATCAGATAGCGTTTCCCAAAGAAAGGTGCTTGATGTTGGTGCAGGGTCGAGCCCGAGACTTGGAAAATGGATAGAAAGTCAGGGCGGAGAATATGTAGCGCTTGATGTCGCTCCAGAACTGATATCGGGCTTGAGAAAAAATGCCGGAATACTAGGAATTGTATTTAATGAAATTGTCCGAGGGAGAATTCAAACTCTTCCGTTTAGAGATAAATCTATTGACGTGTCTCATGCGAGGTTTGTCCTTATGCATCTTCCTCCCGGAGATCGCGCATCGGCGATTCAAGAACTTTTGCGCGTAAGTAGCCAGAGAGTCTATATTATGGAGTGGAATTGGCGGACAATGACGAGTAAGGCAAATCCACAAGAGATCGGTGAATTTAAGGAATTACAATATGACCTCGCAGAACTATTTGGTGTTGATCTCAATATGGGTGAGGGCTTGGACGAACTTGTCCGTAAAACTGTGGAAACAACCGGGCAAAAATATGAAATATCCGTAAAACCCGAAAGTCGTTCGGAAGACGACTACACAAAAGACATCGAAGGCCTTTGCGAAATGGCCATCGGCAAGCTTTCTATGTTTCTTCAAGACGAAAGAGCAACGTCAAGATTTGGAAAAGAACGGCTCCAGAATTTGCTATCCGGATTCAATGCGTTTTTAACGCGCATAAAAGAGAGCCCGATAAAATTTGTCCCACCTGAAATTGTTATCGCGACTATTGAGAAGAAGTAAGATACGACAATAATGCATACTCGAATTGTGATTCTGGCCGCCGGAAAAGGCGTGCGGATGAAGTCGGAAACGCCCAAAGTATTGCAGGACCTGAACGGCAGGCCGATTATTTCTTATCTCGCGGATTCGGTTCTGCGCGCAGGGATTGACCCAAGCCCGGTTGTGGTTATTGCAAAAGACGGCGATACCGTGCGCGAGACGCTCGGAGAGCAATTTACGTATGTGGTGCAAGACGAGCAGTTGGGCACGGGGCACGCGGTGCAATGTGCCGAAACCTCTTTGAGGGAAAATGGAACCGCTATTATGGTGCTTTACGGCGACCATCCGTTCGTGAGCGCCGAGACCATCAAAAAACTGAGCGCGCTGTATGCATCCGGCGATGCACCGCTCGCGATGATGACAGTCAAGGTGTCGGACTTTGACGACTGGCGCGCGGCATTTTACGACTGGGGGCGCATCGTCCGAAGCGCCGACAGGAATATCAAGAAGATCGTGGAGAAGAAAGACGCGACGCCCGAAGAGCTCGCCATCCGCGAGGTGAACCCCTCATTTTTCTGTTTCCGCGCCGATTGGCTCTGGGCACATCTTCCGAAACTCACCGCGCGGAACGCGCAGGGAGAATATTATCTCGTTGATCTTGTGCAAATGGCCGTTGACGAGGGTGCGCCTATCGCTTCAATGGACATTGACCCCAAAGAAAGCATCGGCGTGAACACCCAGGAGCATCTGGAGCTCGCGCGGAAAATGATGTAGTTTCTCACTCCTCCTCCCTTTGCTAAAGGAGCTACCTCGGAGAGGGGAGGGATTTGTTTTTCTCTCCATACCCCTTATTCGTGCGAATAAGGGGTATGGAGAGAAACATGATTTTTGCGGCGTGATATTTACCTCCACACCAGAAAGCCCAACCCGTAACGATGGGAATGGATGCTAAGAAACACGAAGCGTAAGCCAGAAAGCCACAGGGATAGACCCGTGGTGTGGGGGTTTACCCGGTTTGTGATACACTTACCCTCATGTGCGGCATTGTAGGATATATCGGCAAAGGAGACGCGGTCGCGATCGGGCTTGATTGCCTGAAACGGCTTGAATACCGCGGGTATGACTCCGCGGGCATTGCGTTTTTTGATGCGGAGGAGAACCGTGTCCGTTCGGCGAAAACCCTGAAAGGCGTTGCCGACCTCGGGCGCGTGATAGACGAAAAAAAGACCTCGCCGGTTGCCATCTGCCACACGCGTTGGGCGACGCACGGGGGTGTAAGCGAAATAAACGCGCATCCGCACGGCGACTGCCACGGCGAAATATGGGTGGCGCATAACGGCATTATTGAAAATTATAAAGAGCTCAAGAAGTGGCTCACGGCGCGCGGGCACACCTTCGTGTCGGAGACGGACACGGAAGTCGTCCCGCATCTCATAGAGGAGATCATCAAAGGAAACAAGGCGAGGGGCGGAAACCCGTCGCTTGCGCACGCCGTACGCGAGGCACTGGGGCAACTCAAGGGCGCATACGGACTCGTGATTATGGACAAAACGCATCCGGAGACGCTCATTGCCGCGCGCAATTTCAGCCCCCTGCTTTTGGGAGTAACCGACAGCGGATACGTGGTCGCATCCGATGCGACTGCGATATTAAAACACACCAACCGCGTCATTTATCTTGATGACGGCGACATGGCGGTGCTCACGGGAACGGGGCACGAAGTATACGACGTGGGGAAAAATCTGCGTGAAACCACGGAGCACACGATTGAATGGTCTCCGGAGGAAGCGGAAAAAGGAGGATATCCGCATTTTATGCTCAAGGAAATCTTTGAGGAGCCCGACGCGCTCAAGAACGCCATCCGGGGGCGGCTCGTTCCTCAAGAAGGGCTTGCAAAGCTCGGGGGGCTTGCGGATGTTGAGGAACGACTGCGGAACGCTAAGCGGATACTCATCGTCGCGTGCGGGACTGCGTATTACGCGGGGAAAATAGGGGAATATATGCTGGAAGAGTATGCGGGGATTCCCGTTGAAGTGGACGTGGCGTCCGAATTCCGTTACCGCAAACCGGTGTTTCAGGAAGGCGATGTGGTGCTTGCGATTTCCCAGTCGGGCGAAACGGCGGATACCGCGGGCGCTATCCGCGAGGCGAAAGAGAAAGGAGTGCTTTGCGTGGGCATCGTGAATGCAGTCGGCTCCACGATCGCGCGCGAAACCGATGCAGGCGTCTATGCGCACATCGGGCCCGAGATCAGTGTCGCGTCCACTAAAGCATTTACCGCGCAGGTCGCCATTCTCGCGCTTTTCGCGGTCTATATCGGGCGGATGCGCGGGATGTCGCTTGCCACAGGAAAGCGCGTTGCGGAGGAATTGCAAAAGATACCGGAATTAGTTGCGCATATTCTTGAAACCCAAGTGGAGCATATCAAGGAAGTGGCGGAAAAATACCGCGAGGCGAAAAACTTTATGTTTCTGGGGCGCAAGTATAACTACGCGGTTGCGCTCGAAGGAGCGTTGAAACTCAAGGAAACCGCGTATGTGCACGCGGAAGGCATCAGCGCGGGAGAAATAAAGCACGGCCCGATCGCGATGATAGACAAGGATTTTCCCGCGGTGGTCATCGCGCCGAAGGATTCGGTATATGAAAAAATGGCGGGCACCATTGCGGAAGTGCGCGCCCGAGAGGGGAGAGTTATCGCGATTGCCACGGAAGGGGACGAGGCGCTCCGGGAAGCAGCCGACGACGTATTCTATATTCCGAAAACGCTTGAAATGCTCACGCCCATTCTCGCGGTTATTCCGCTCCAGCTTTTCGCGTACTACGCCGCCGTGCTCCGCGGGCATAACGTGGACCGCCCGCGCAATCTGGCAAAGAGCGTGACGGTGGAATAAAAATTAATTCTCCCTTTCATAAAGGGAGTACCTCGGAGAGGGGAGGGATTTCTAAATCCTCCGTCTCGCGTACTCACCACCTCCTTTAGCAAAGGAGGAATGTGTAGCAAATACGGGCACTTAAACGGCCCCTACGTACGTCGGGGCCGTTTAGCAAAGGAGGAATTAAAACGCTACGCGACAAGTTTCGCGATGAGCGCGCCGAGGCGCGCGGGATCGTGGCGAATGAGCGTGCGGTGCGCTGAAATAGGATCCCACTTCTGCGGACGGAAGATTTTTTCGCTCACTAAATTTCCTCCTATGTAACGGTGGCCCGAAACAATCTCTCCGCGCGGAACCAAGTGTTCTCCTTTTCGGGCATAACGCTTGAGAAGCGCCGCCGGAGGCATTTTTTTATTCCATATTACGTACTCCATCGGTCCGCCAAGATATTGTTCAATGGTTTTTATGTATTCACCAAGCGTGAATCCGTCGGTGTGTCCCTCTTGGGTCATCAGATTGGCGACGAATATCTTTTTCCCATGGCTTTTCCGGATCGCCTCCGGGATACCTCGCGCCAGCAGATTAGGAACTAAGCTGCGGAAAAGGTTTCCCGGGCCGATGACGATCGCATCGGCTTCTGCGATCGCGCGCAACGCTTTCGGATTCGCCAGCGCGCGAGGAACAAGAAACAACTTTTGCATACCATGAAGATTTGTGTGAGCAAGTTTATCCTCGCCGCGCACTATTTTCCCATCCGAAAATTTTGCCGCAAGACGAACCTTATTAAGCGTAGAAGGAATCACGCGGCCTTCGATATGAAGCACTTCCGATGCGCGCGTGACCGCCTCGTCGAAACTTCCCGTCATTTTCTCCAGCGCAGAAATGAAGAGGTTGCCGAAACTGTGACCGCGAAGACCGCCCTCTCTGAATCGATAATTCATCAATTCCCGCAGGAACTGTGGGGAACGCGAAAGCGCCACGAGACATTGCCGTACGTCTCCCGGAGGAAGCACTCCTAATTCGTCACGCAGGACGCCGCTGGAGCTTCCGTCGTCTGACATGGTTACGATAGCCGTCAGATTAAACGGATATTTTTTGAGCCCCGAGAGCACGGTAAACGTACCCGTGCCGCCGCCGATGACCACTACTTTCTTAGGCATATGCTACCTAATGATATGTTACTTTGCCTTCTTGACGCGAACCTTCTTCGGTTTTACCTCAACCGCCTTCGCGCGGCGCGTCTTGAATCTTTCCACGCGTCCCGCCGTGTCTATCAGTTTCTCTTCGCCCGTATAGAACGGATGGCACTTGGAACAGATATCAACGTGTAATTCCTGCTTTGTGGCGCCCGTAACAAAGCTATTCCCGCATGCGCAGCGAACCGTTGCTTTATCGTAATAGGTAGGATGAATATCTTTTTTCATAAGAGTAATCGCGAACATCGCGAATTTGGCAAATATCGCGAATGGGCGGATTGGCTAAGTTGCCCCCATTATACACGGTTCTTTGGATTGAGCAAGAGAGCCGCCCCGATTGCCTGGGCAATTGGACCGAGCTTGCCTGCGATAATAGGCGTGCGCTTCGCGCGAGGGGGAATGATAAGCGGTCGCGCGAATCGCGCGACCGCTCGCGGAAGAATATTGGCTTCCGCAACCGCTCCGCCGCCCAAGATGACTATCTCCGGGTCAAATGCGTTTATGATGCTTGCTACGCCCGATCCTATCATTTTATTCCGGTCACCGTATTTGAGAAACGCTTTTTTCGCGCCCAGATTTTCAAGCGTGCTTGGTCTGCGACTGCGGACGCTCGTCGCTTCTATCGTCATATGCCCGAATTCTCCCGCCGTATTGGTCGCGCCGGAGTACATTTTACCATCGATTACGATTCCGCCGCCGATGCCGGTACCGATGCCTAGGCCGACTATATTTTGATGGCCTCGTCCGGCTCCTAACCGCCATTCCGCACGGACGAAGCAGCGGTTGTCGTTATCCACCCGCACCGGAAGGTCAAACCTCTTGAAATCTCGCCGAATGTCCCAACCATTTAAAAACGGCAAGTTTGGCGCCTTGAGCAGCCGGCCGCTTCTCGGGTCAACCATACCCGGTACGCCGATGCCGATTCCGTAGAGCCGATATCGTAAGCGTATTTTTGAAACGCATGCCAAGAGCAAGGCGACTAGTGCGGGGCGGCTCCGCGGAGTTTCCGCACGGAAGATCTCGCTCACCGATTTAAACTTCGCATCTACAACCACTCCGATTATTTTAGATCCGCCAACGTCAATGCCGAGATAGTTTTTAGTCATTGTTATTGGTTTTTCGTCATGAGTTCGCGCGCATAGTCCCAGTAGCTTGAGTCGTTCTGGGCGGTTTTGAGCCAATACCACCATTCCGCACCCCAAAGGTAATAATCGGTGAACCCGGTCGCGCGCGCGAAACTTATGGTGTTTTTGAAATCCGCCAGGGAGAAAAGAGAGCGCCCGCGGTCAGCCGGAATTTCATAGAGCTGGTGCTTTTCCCACGGCTCAGTCCCCAGCTCGATAACGATAAATTCCTGCTGCGGTTTCCCTGTGAAAAATTGTACCACGGATTTTTTAAGGCGGAAAAATTCCGGCGTAAGCGGATAGGTGATGTAGCCAAACACATCGCTATGCACCTTGCGATACATCGTGGTGCCGAACACGTCCCCTCGCGTTGCGGCGCCGACCCACCTGCCAAATTCTCCACCATCGGTCGTAAGCACCGCGTGCGTTGGGTCAAGCGATTTGACCAGTGCGATTTCTTTTTCCAAAAACGCGGCATCGGCGGGCGGGCATTCGCCGAAGTTCAAAAACGGCTCATTCTCCACTTGCCAATAGAGGAGATTCGGATACTCCCGATAACGATTAACAATGACAGCGAGGTACTCAAGCAGTTCTTTTTGAAAATTTGCTTCTCCGTCGTTATTTCGGATTTCGGATTTCGCACTTCGGATTTCCTCGGCCCACCGAGGGAGGTGGCATTCCGGCCAGCGGGGGACTTTCTGGCCGATGGCGAGAACTACGGGAATCTGCGCATCCATTGCCTTCCGCATTTGCCAATCAAGGTCGTCAAATGCAAATTCATTCTGTTGCGGCTCGATCAAATCCCAATAGGCAACCAGCCGGAGCCCGCGCGGCTTCAGCTCGTCCACGATCGCGGAAAAATTGTTTTTCCAGCTCCGGCGCCCGTTTGGGTCGGAGCTCTGATTTTCAGCTGATACTGAAACGTCGGAGTCCAAGAAATGCTGGCTCATTTTTTGGGAAAACGTAACGTCCCACTCAAGCGAGGATGCGGGCGGCAGAGGCTGTTGCGCATAATACCGCTCAAGGCCCAGTCCCGAGAGGCCGATAATGATAATCAACGTTCCGGCGATCTTTCCGGCAAGCTTCCAGCCGTGGAAGTGTTCGGCAAGCAATTTCGGCCTGAACTTCATTACTAAAAGCGCGAAGAGGAACGCCACTACCGCGCGCATGCCGGAGACCGCGTCTATCAAGGCGGGGTGTTCAAGTTTAATGGCGTAAAAGATGAGAAGCGAGGCGATGCCGGCGAGAATGCGGTTGCCGATATAAAACCGGCGTTTTTCATAGGGTGCGGCGGTGGATTGGGCGAATATCGCATCGTGCCATTCTCGGCGCAAAAGCAGCGCCAGCGCGGTTACGGCCATGCCGAACGCATAGAGCACCATTCCGGTCGTAAAATTAGTTTCAGTGAAAACGATCTTTTGAGTCACGTTGCCGAGGCCGTAAAAGAACGCCGCGCCTATGGCCCAAAAAAACGTGCGGCGATCCTTGCCTTCATCCGAAAGAAGCATTACGAACCCGCCGGCAACGAGCACGCCGAACGCGACCCACTCCGCGATGTTTAAGGTGGTGCTCAAAAACCATAAGCTCCAAAGGGCGGCCGAGATGGGAGTCAAGGCGCCGATAACCGTCGGTATCTTAGTTGCCTCTCCGCGTTCCAATGCGCCGTAATAGAAACGGCCCGCGAGAAGCAGGAAAGCGCCGGAAGCGAAGCCGAGTGCGAAAATGCCTGCCGTGGGCGGAGAAAATCCAAAAAAAACGAACGGAAAAAGAACGACATTCGCGATCCCTATCCAAAAAATGAACACAATACTGCTCCCCCTCACCCTCTCTTTGAGAAGCATTTTGTCGAGCACGATGGAGAGCCCGAGGAGCGTATAGGCGATGACGGCGATGAGGATGCCCATAATTTGTAAATGACTAATGACCAATAACTTCCGCCGAAGGCGGATCCGCCTCGGGCGGAAATGGCTCCTTATTCGGTAGCCCGTTCTCAATGATATCTTTGTAAGCAAAAGCGCTCGGGCGGATTTTGCGTTCCAATGTTTTATAATTTATTTCCACGAGCCCGAAGCGGGGCCAGAAACCGCTTGACCATTCAAAGTTGTCAAGAAGCGACCAATAAAGATAACCGCGCACATCCGCGCCGTTTCGGAGCGCCTCCATGATGGCTTGCAGGTGGCTCTTGATAAATGCCCCGCGCTCCGTATCCCGCACATCCGCGATGCCGTTTTCGGTGACGTACACCGGCTTGCCGTACCGCTTCATTTCCAGAATGACCGCCGTGAGCCCTTCGGGATCGATCGGCCAGTTCTGGAACTCCGAACGCCTGGCCGTGGCGCGGTCGGAATGGTAATAGTTTACCCCTATGAAATCCTGATGATCGCGGATGGAGCGGAGAAAGAGATGATTGTATACGAACCGCTTTATGCCGGAGAATGTCCTGGTGAACCAGACAAGGTTCTGCGCGATGCCGACTTGCGAATTTTTATCGCAGGCTTTGATTTTCCGGTACGCCAGGATATGAGCCTGCGAGAGGTGATAGTTCGCCGAAAAATATTGGCGCAGGGACCGCTTGCCCGGCGGCCATATTCCCCTCCAGTATCCGTGCCCGGTGTATACGTTCGGTTCGTTGAGCGTTATCCACTTATGCACTTCGGGGAGCGCTTGGCACATATGTTCCGCGTATCGCGCAAAAGCTTGGGCAGAATCTTTATTCACCCATCCGCCTTTTTTTACAAACCAGAGCGGCAATGTCCAGTGCCAGAGCGTCGCAAACGGTTCCATGCCCCGCGCGCGGAGCGCGCGGACCACGCCTCTATAATGCCCAACTTCTTTCTCGTCAAATTTTCCTTCTTCCGGCTCTATCCGTGACCATTCAATGGAAAAACGGTGGGCGTTGTGGCAGAGCGATTTTGCGATGTCAAAGTCCTCTTCATAGCGATGGTAATGGTCGCACGCGTTCCCCGAAATATAATTTTCTTCCTGTAAGGGGTTCGGATAACCTTTCAGAATGAATGGCTCCCACGATTTGCGATCTGCAATTTGCGATAAGCGACGTGCGTTCGCATGCTCCCACTCCGTCCAATCGTTTTTATTCCCGCCTTCAACTTGATGGGACGCGGTCGCGGCGCCGAAGTAAAACCCGTCCGGAAATTTGGATCGCATTCCTATTATTATACACCGATTAATCCAAAATGGCTTTAAATAAAAAGTGCGCGCGCCCCGGCCAAACGAAAAACGAAAATGGCAGGTGGGGCGCGCGCGGTACGGTGGGGCCTGGGTCAGGTCCGGCTACGAGGCGCCGGACGGCTCGTGATCAGCGGGAATCGCCGCTGATGGGTCGGTTGAGGGATGCCCTGGCTGCGGGGGAAGATCATCCCTCCCGTCTTTGCCAGTGCGGCGACGACTGCCGCCGCCGTCACGATGCCTACTGCGCCGATTGCGAGATGTCGCAAGTGCTTCGCCTCCTTAGAGCGGGTGAACCAATGAGTATTCTCAACAAAACCAAGAAATTGTCAACAG
>MHLB01000006.1:4303-5064 GCA_001818895.1 Candidatus Liptonbacteria bacterium RIFCSPLOWO2_01_FULL_53_13 | reverse complement strand
TACGGACGATCGGACTCTGCGCAGGCCAGATCCTGTGGACATCAGGGAAGAACTATCTTCTTGACGCGGATATCGGGTACGAACTCGTTCCCGAACTCGTGCGTTTGCTCGGCGACGGAAGCGGTTGGGAAATCCTGCCGTACGGGGTCCATTCCGAGTTCCTCCGATGGGCGAAGCGATTTCCGGAAGCGTCCATTCTTGGGGACGACGAAGGATGGGTAGACGCGTTCGCATCAAAACGCATCCTCCATCCTGCGCCGGGAACGGCAAATGGTGCGGGAAAGCTCGCCTCGGTTCCGGGAGTACGGGTTGCTCGGGGATACGCGTGCAACAACAGAGACGATCTCGCACGCGCCGAGCGACTGCTTCAGGCAGCGGGCGTCGCGAGATTTGTGGTCAAGCCGATTTTCGGCGCAACGGGCGAGGGCATCCGGTTCGTAGACAACCCCGCGGAACTCGGCGCGTACGAGTTTCCCATGGGCTCCGTCGTGCTTGAAGAACATCTTGCGGTTGACGAGAACAGAAACGGCGTGATCGCACCGAGCGTGCAATTCATCGGGAAACACGTTCTCGGCGCGCCGTTTGACCAGCTCGTAGAGGGCGTCGCGTTTGCGGGGAACGCCCATCCTTCGGAAACCAGCGAACGGTTCCAGCAAGACATGCTTGTGCAAGCCCGCGCGGCGTTGAACGCGATCGCGCCAACAGGACCGGGAGGATTTGATTTTCTCTCGGTCAAAAGAAAACCGGTGCTCGTAGACCCG
>MHLB01000006.1:0-4224 GCA_001818895.1 Candidatus Liptonbacteria bacterium RIFCSPLOWO2_01_FULL_53_13 | reverse complement strand
CGCTCTTGTCGTGGAAGATTCACGGCGAGAAGATAGGCGTTGACGAACTGTGGCGCCGGTTGGAAGGAAAGAACATCGCGTTCTCGAACGGGCGCGGCGTGTTCCCGCTCTGCTACCTTCCTGGGCTTTGGAGCATGTTGCTTGCGGTCGGGAGTTCGCGCAGTGACGTGGAGCGCATGAGAGCGGAGACAAACGAATGCCTCCTTTAAGGAGGCGGAGAAAGGAGGAAAAGGGGGGAACCGTTGTTCCCCCCTAAATTTTTGCTATAATGGGAAAACAAACATGGTTATCTTATTTACCGGCAATGGAAAGGGGAAGACCACGGCCTCACTGGGGCAGATGGTGCGGGCGGCGGGGCGCGGGAAAAATGCGCTGATGATTCAGTTTATCAAAGGACCGTGGATTTCCGGCGAAGATGAATTCGCCAAAAAGCACGAAGCACGAAATCCGTCCGCCGAAGGCGGATCCGCCTTAGGCGGAAAATCCGAAACAAACGAGCAAAATCCAAAATTAGAAATAAGGAAAATGGGGCGGGGATTCGTGGGAATTCTTGGCGATAAGTTGCCGCGCGAAGAACACGCGAAGGCGGCGCAGGAAGGGCTCGCGCTGTTCCGCGAGGAAGCGAAAAGCGGAAAATGGTTCTTAATAGCGCTTGACGAAGTGAACGTGGCAGTATCACTCGGGCTTCTTACAAAGGAGGAAGTACTTGAGGCAATAAAGGATTATCCCGAAGATAAACTGCTCATTTTAAGCGGGCGGGGCGCTCCTCAGGAATTCATTGACCGCGCGGACTTGGCGACGGAAATGAAGGAAATCAAGCACCCGTTCAATCAGGGAGAGAAGGCGAAGATAGCGGTAGAATTTTAGAAAATTAAAAGTTGAAAAATCAAAATTCAAAGTGACAGTGTAAAATGTAAAAATGCCACGCCGTTCACTTTAGGTTTTTACATTGTCATTTTCCATTTTGATATTTACATTTTACATTATCATCACACCTTGCATTTTTAAGGGCAGTGAAGTAATATGATATCTATGTCCGACGACCAAGTAATTGAGCAGAAACCGCTGGAGGAAGCGTATCCCGACCCCGCGTATAAGGAAATGGCCGATGTGGGCCTTTTTTATGGGCGCAAGCGGAGCAAGACGAACCCGAAAATGCGGCCCTATATTTTGGGCAATCGGAACGAAATTGAAATTATCAATCTGGCGAAGACGAAGGAAGTATTGGAGATCGCACTCGCCTTTTTGGGGGAAAAAGTGAAAGTGGGCGGGCAAGTGCTTTTGGTGGGAACCCAGCCGGCGGCGCAGGGCGTTACGGATTTGGCAAAAGAGCTCAACCTTCCGCTCGTTTCAAACCGATGGATAGGGGGAACGCTTACGAACTGGAAAGTTATCTCAACGCGCATTGAGTATTTCAAGAAGCTCAAGGCGGATATGGCAAGCGGGAATCTTGAAAAATACACGAAAAAAGAACGGCTGGAATTTGAGCGCGACATCAGGCGCTATGAGGAAACGATGGGCGGTTTGGAGAATATGTCTTCGCTTCCTGCGATTGTCATCGTGATTGACACGAATGTCCACATGACCACGGTGCGCGAAACGAGGCATCTCAAAATTCCCGTCATCGGACTTATGAACACCGACAGCGACCCCGATATGGTAGAATATCCTGTGGTCGGCAACACGAAAGCGCGGCAGAGCATCAACTGGTTTTTGAGCAAGGTGCGCGAGGCGATTATGGAATCAACGAGCGCGCGGGCGCGCATGGCGGAGGAAGCGGCGGCGAAGAAGGAAGTGAAGAATAGTTAGTAAATAGCAATTGGTAATAAGTAGTAAGTGGCAAGGAGCAGATAATTACATGTCATCCCCGCGAAGGCGGGGATCCAGGGGAATTCAAAAAATCTAGATTCCTCAGCCCTAGGCGGACAGGAATGACACAAAGACGACATGAAAGACGATATTAATACAATCCAAAAATTGCGCGAAGTGACAGGCGCGGGCGTTATGGAATGCAAGAGGGCATTTACGGATGCAAAAGGGGATTTTGAGGAAGCGAAAAAGCTTATTCACGAACGCGGACTGGTTAAGGTGGAAAAACGCTCCGGACGCGAGACGGGCGCGGGGCTTATTGAATCGTACGTCCACAACGAGCGCATCGGGGTGCTGGTGGACGTGCGCGCCGAGACCGATTTTGTGGTGCGCTCGGAGCCGTTCCGCGCGCTTGTGCACGAGCTTGCGATGCAGCTTGCGGCAATGCCCGCGGAAAACGTGGAAGCGTTTTTGGCGCAACCCTATATCCGCGACGAAACAAAGACGGTACACGACCTCGTGAAAGACGTCATCGCGCGCGTGGGAGAAAACGTACGCGTGAACGGGTTCTCGCGGCTGGAAATATAAACGTGAATGACTAAGCTCTAATTACTAATTTCTAAAATTAGTCATTTGAGAATTGGTCATTGATTAGAAATTAGACATTAGTCAATTAGACATTTTCCACTCATGGTTCAATTCATCCTCACCGACATCCTCATGCTCTCTTTGGGCGCCATGCTTTTCATGGTGGCGCGGGCGTTGCCGCGCGTAACGGACGAAGGGAAAGTGGAAACGAAGCCGACCCTGATTGAACGTTGGTTTATGTCCGACCTGCCTCATAAGGTGGATACGGCGATGAATAGTACAACGGGGAAGCTTTTCCGCCGGCTTAAAGTCGCGCTGATGAAAGTGGATAATTATCTTACGGAACGGCTGAAAAATATGTCCCAAAACGGCAACGGCAAGCCGAAAATTGACTTTAACGATATCGCGGAGAAGGACGAACTCGTTGCGAAAAAAGAGAAAAACCCTGACATCCGAGAAAAATAGCACTATACTCTGTTTTGTGCTATTATTTCCCAATGAATACGAAAGAGCGTGGCGACGTGGCTGTTGGTCATGCCATCGCGCATTACCTTGAGAATGGATATGAGGGGTGTTTGCCCATTGGAGATAAGCGTCATTATGATTTTCTGATAGAGCGTGCTGGAACGATTAAGCGTGTTCAGGTTAAATACGCAGGGGTATATGGCAAACATAAAAAATGTGTTGTTGGATTGCGAATAACAGGCGGAAATCAATCGTACTCCTATGCGAGAAAATATTCCGACGAGGCATTCGATGAACTATTTGTGTACACGGAAAAAGCAAAAAAGTTCGTCATTCCATGGAAAGAAGTCGATTGTAGAAATGAGCTTGCTATTGAAGCTGGAAAATATAGGCAATATATGGTAGAATAGCGATTATTGCGTCGGTGGCGGAGCGGTCAATCGCAAGAGACTGTAAATCTCTCGCCCTATGGGCTACGTAGGTTCGAATCCTACCCGGCGCACATGCAAACTAAGGCACCCTTTACGGGTGTTTTTAGTTTGCATATACTTGGTAGGATTCGAACCAAGGGCGCCTGAAAACAAGGAATGAAATGACTACGTTTTCAGTGCGTTTCGAGTGGAACGAGAGGCGAATCCTACCCGGCGCACGTTAGAAGCTTGTTAGCAAAGCTCCGCACCAAAGGCGGAGTTTTGCGTTACAACTTCTTACGCCCCGCCGTAGCTCAAAGAGCGGAGGCAGGCCAATCAAAGAAATATGTCCCATTTTCCAATTCGCGCGAATTGGAAAATGAATTAACGCCGGGGCGGTTTATCTTCCATAAACATTGGCGATACACAGATTTGCAATTCGCCAGGCGGAGCAGTATTCTTTTGGTAATCGGCTCGCCTGCCCGCCTCTGGGGGGACCATATTTTAATTTTGGGAGAAGAAAATTTTTTCATAATGCATGTGTCTAAAAACATTTGGAAAACTATCGGGCTTCCACTCATCTTTCTTGGAGTATTTTCCTCGTTATATTTAGTTTGGAAAATCCTAGACCTGCCGCCGGAGGCCGAACTTATAGAAATAGCCCGAGCGTATTTTGATAAATACGGCTTAGTTACTGTTCTCGTCAGTGCAATTATTGAGGGTTTGTTGCTCATAGGTTGGTATTATCCGGGAAGTTTAGTTATTTTCTTGGGTGTAATTTTTGCTGGCAAAAATATTCCGCAAGTAATCGAGGTTGTCTCTGTCGTTACGCTCGGTCTATTCATCGCATACATCATCAATTTCTTTTTGGGTAAATATGGCTGGTATCGTTTATTGCTTGCGCTCGGCCTCAAAGAGCCGCTCGAAAATGCGCAACACCGACTAACAAAAT
>MHLB01000005.1:3296-6246 GCA_001818895.1 Candidatus Liptonbacteria bacterium RIFCSPLOWO2_01_FULL_53_13 | reverse complement strand
CAATAGCGTGACTACCGGAACCCACTCGCTCGTGAAGACGGGGAGCGGCGCGGTCTCGGCTGACTACTTAAGCGTCCAGCACTCAATAGCCACTCCCACGAGAACCTGGTTTGCAGGGTCTAACTCCACCAACAACCAGGGAACAGCCACCGCAGGAAGCGGATGGTACTTCACCCCCGTCCCTCCCTCGGACACGACCGGCGTCTCCGCAACCATCACCAACAGGAACATCATCATTTCGTGGACCGCTCCCACCACGTACATCGGAGGAACCTCCCTCGCCGACCTCGCCACGTTCTCCGTCTACCGCGACACGGATTCCTCGGGGAGCTTTACCACGCAAGTAGGCAGTCAAATCTCTTCAAGCACACTTTCCTTCACCGACCCCGATCCTACCATCGGCACAACCCTTTATTACGAGGTGACTTCCGTGAACGCGAGCGGTACGGAATCTTTCAAATCCTCCGCAACCACAGGCGTCCTTCTCGCTGAATCAACGGTGAGCGCCGGAGGCGGGGGAGGCACCTATGCTCCGGCATCTTTTGTTTATGAGAGTACCGCCCTCGCCTCTGCTCCTGCTCCCACTCAACCTGCCCCCGCTCCCGAGCCCACACCCACTCCCACTTCCGAAAACCTCGCACCCCTCTACGCCCGCATCAGCGAACTCCAGGCACAGGTTGCCCTGCTCATGAGCGGGATTGCGTCGCAGGCTTCGTCTCCCGTTCCCTCGGCCCCTTCAACAGGTTCAGGGCAGGCAAGCTCCCAGCCTCCGTCCTCCGGGACTCCGACGGGCACCGCGGGACCTGCGGCGAGTACGCCTTCCTCCGTCCCCGTCTCCAGCTATTTCTTCCCCCGCACCCTTCGTATCGCTGACGAAGGCGAGGACGTGAAACAACTTCAAATCTACCTCAACACCCACGGATTCCTCATTGCCCCTGATGGCCCCGGCTCTCTGGACAATGAAACCACCATCTATGGTGCCCTGACCTACGATGCCATCTCCCGATTCCAGGAGGCGTATGCGAATGAACTTCTTGTACCCCTGGGACTCACGAAGGGCTACGGCTACTTTGGACCCCTGACGAGGAGGTATGTGAACGGGGGATAACTCTTCGCGGGAAACATAAAAGAGAAGCAAGTTTTGCCTCCGCGGTTTTTTCGTGCTACGCTATGCCTCATATGAGGCAATCGTTGTTATTTGTTAAAACCGAACGGAACGCCCCGAAGGACGAATTGACCGCGAACGCCCGGCTTTTGGCGCGCGCGGGGTTTGTGGACAAGCTGATGGCGGGTGCCTACACCTACCTTCCGCTCGGGCTTCGCGTGCTCCGGAATATTGAACAGATCGTCCGTGAAGAAATGGACGCAATCGGCGGGCAGGAAGTACTGATGCCGATGCTCCACCCCAAAGATATTTGGGAGACGACCGGTGGCTGGAAAAATATAGAAGTGCTATTTAAGGTGCCCTCCCGCACCGAAAAAGAATATGCGTTGGGGCAAAGCGAGGAAGAAGTGGTGACCCCGCTTGTGATGAAACGCGTGATGAACGTGAGCCAACTTCCTCTTGCGGTCTATCAGATTCACTGGAAATTCCGCGATGAGCTTCGCGCAAAGTCGGGCATTTTGCGCGGCAGGGAATTTTTCATGAAAGATATGTATAGTTTCCACGAGAATCAGGAGGATTTTGAAAGATTTTACGAGGTGGCAAAAAAAGCGTATCTCAAAATATTTGAACGCGTGGGGCTTACGGCAAAGGTAACCGAAGCATCCGGAGGCAGTTTCAGCGAGAAAATTTCTTACGAATTTATGGTGCTTACCGACGCGGGAGAGGACGACATTCTTTACTGCGACGCGTGCGAATTTTGCGTGAATAAAGACATTGCGAAGCAAAACGAAAATGATGCATGTCCGAAATGCCGGAAGGGAAAATTGCATCGTGCGACCGCATCCGAAGCCGGGAACGTGTTTGATTTGGGGCAGAAATACGGTAAGGATTTTGACCTCGGATTTATCGGGAAGGACGGCACAAAGCAGTACCCGGTGATGGGCTGTTACGGCATAGGCATTTCGCGCCTGATGGGCGTGATTGTGGAGAAGATGCACGACGAGCAGGGCATCATTTGGCCCGAGTGCGTCGCGCCCTTCCGCGCGCATCTCATAGAATTGAAAGGCGCTTCGGCAAAAGAACTATACGACGAGCTTAAAGCCGAGGGCATTGAGGTACTCTACGACGACCGTGACACTTCCGCAGGAGAAAAATTCGCTGATGCGGACTTAATCGGCATCCCGTGGCGCCTCGTCGTGAGCCCGAAAACGGAAGGGAAAGTGGAAATAAAACGGCGCGACGAAAAAGAAGGGAAAGTCGTAAGCAAGGAAGAAATGTTCAAATTGATTGCATCTGGCGCGCATCATTCTTAATTCGCATTATTACCTTCCCAATTCGCATTATTCGCGATTACTCTTATGAAATTTTTTGACTCATTCTTCAAGGACGTCGGCATTGATTTGGGCACTTCAAATACACTCGTGTATTTGAGGAACAAAGGCATCGTGGTGAACGAGCCGTCGGTTGCCGCCATCAATAACAAAACGAACGCCATTGTTGCCGTGGGCGAAGAGGCGAAAAAGATGCTCGGACGCACGCCTTCGCATATCACCGTCATCCGCCCGCTCGTGAACGGCGTCATTTCGGATTTTGATATGACGCGCGAGATGCTCGCGAATTTCCTCGCGCGGGTGCAGAAGCGCCACTTCTCGTTTTCAAGCTATCGGCGCGCCATTCTCGCGATTCCGAACAATCTGACCGAAGTGGAGCGGAAGTCCGTGGAGGACGCGGCGCTCCACGCCGGATGCGCGAAAGTGTATCTGGTGGAGGAGCCGGTGGCCGCCGCACTGGGCGCGGGCCTTCCGATTGATATGCCCTCCGCGAGCTTGGTGGTGGACATCGGCG
>MHLB01000005.1:0-3285 GCA_001818895.1 Candidatus Liptonbacteria bacterium RIFCSPLOWO2_01_FULL_53_13 | reverse complement strand
GGTCATCTCCCTGAACGGCACGGTCGTTTCCCGCACCGTGCGCGTGGCGGGCGATCGATTTAACGACGACATCGCGCGCTTTATCCGCGACGAGTTCAAACTTCTTGTGGGCGAGCCGAGCGCGGAAGCCGCGAAAATCGCCGTGGGGTCGGCAATCCCTCAGGACGAACGGATGGATGTCACGGTGCGCGGGCGGGATGCGGCAAGCGGATTGCCGAAAGAAGTCATCGTAAAAAACAGCCATGTGCGCGCGGCGATCCACAAATCAATCCGTTCCATCGTTGACTCCATTTTTGAAGTGATTGAGGCGACTCCTCCCGAGCTCGTGGGAGATATGCTGAAACAGGGGATTTATCTCTGCGGAGGCGGCGCGCTTCTGCGCGGGCTTGACGAGCTTATCGCCAAGGAAACCTCGGTTACGGTGAAGATCGCCGATGACCCGCTGACCGCCGTCGCGCGGGGTCTGGGGCAGATCATTGATGATTTTGAACGCCACAAGGAACTCTTGGACAATCCGCTCAAACCTCCCGCGATCACGTTATAAGTGCTACGAAATACGAAAAGGTACGAATATAGCGAAAAGAATGATTATTCCCCGAGCGTAGCGAAGCGGAGTCGAGGGGTTTCCGATGGTGCTCCCTCGACTTCGCTCGAGAAATAAAATTTCGTATATTCGTAAGCGATTCGTAATTTCGTAAACTTCTATGCGCGAACAAACCGCCCTCGTCATTTCAATCATCTTGCTCCTCATTGCGGTCTTTGCGTACCCCGTTATGGGGTTCAAACTGCGCGAGGCGTTTATGGCGGCGGAGCCGACCGCAGAGGAATATAACAACCTCGTCCGCGAAAACATCGCGCTCAAAACCGTTGCCGCGCTTCGCGCCCAAATACCGGAGACGGCGCGCACGCAGGGGAACTCCGTATACGCATTCGTTTACTCGCGCTATCCGTTCAATGTGAAGAACGAGCTTCTTATTGACGCGGGGCGCGTCCGCGGCGTGGCGGTGGGGGACATGGCGCTTATTCCCTACGATGCGCCCGCGCGCACGGAGCCGAAGATCCAGGGGAGTTTTCTCGGCGTGGTGAAAGAAGTGCGCGAGACCACTTCTGTCGTACAGACCATATTTGATGCACGCTTTGAGCGGGCGGTGCGCATCGGGAGCGAAGGCATTGATGCGCTTATCTCCGGCGGAAACGAACCGCGCGTCACGCTTATCCCGAAGCGCGCGGACGTGGAAAAGGGAACCATCGTCTACGCGGCGTCGCCCGACCTGCCTTACGGAATTCCGATAGGGACTCTTGAAGAAATTACCCCCTCAAGCGACGCCTTGTTCCGCGAAGCGAAACTCTCGCTGGGCTACGAAGCGAACGAAATCAAAGTGCTCCGCATCGTAAGCGTGGGGAAAAAGTAAATTCTCCCTCTGCTAAAGGGAGTATTAGAGAGAGGGATTTATGAAAAGGAAGAATAAGGCTAAAATCCCCCCGCGTCATCGTCATATGTTGACGAACCAAAGGTCGGTAAGATACATTGAATTATATGAAAAGAGAAGTTCGAAAATTTGAGATCACCAATTACGAAGAAGTTGACGAGCGCGATTGGGATGCAATCCAGAAGCTTGAAGAAGGAGTTGCCGCTATTGGTGCCTTGCCAGCCAGAATAGATACGCCATCTCGCGCATTTTGGGTAACCGTTGAAGATGGGAAGCCGACTGACGATAAAATCATTGAGGTTGCTGAATCTCTTGGGTATCATGCAAGAGTGATTCCCGAAGAAAAATAAGACGAGAGGGTCACGATGCCCGCGCGGGAGTGGAAAGAAACATAAAATTCCTCCCGTGTCATCGTCAAAAGTCGTAAGTTATCAGTCATAAGTCATAAGTTTCTCCATGCGCCAATCCCTCTACTTAATCCTTTTCCTCACTGCGGTTGCGCTCCAGGCGTATTGGGGGCGCGTTTTCGGATGGGAGGCCGATTTTATACTCGCCGCGCTTATCACACTCGCATTTTTTGCCAGGGCATCAGAGATCATATTTATAAGCGCGCTCGCCGTATTCTGGCTCTCGTGGAATCCGTCTCTCGCGCGCGAGATAATACTTATCGCGCTGTTTCCGCTTCTTTGGGCGTTTTTGGGGAAACAAATTCCCGTGCACCGCGCGCTTATCCATTTTTTCGCGGTCATCGCGAGCATCGCGCTTTTCTACGTGCTCGTGAACGCGGGGGAATTAAGCGCGATTGCGGTCGGCACGCTTTTGAAAGATATCGCCGTATCTTCCGTATGCGCGGTCGCGATGTATCAGCTCCTGCGCCCCGCGCACGCCTCCGACGGCAAAGGCCGCATGACCTTATTTACCGCGCTCTTGCATGACGGACAAAGGAATCGCATTTGAAGAAACGTTCGCGGACAGCGAGCTGGACGAAGCGCCGGCCATGGCGGAAGTCGCGCTTTCCGACCGGCCGATTTTGTACGTGAGCGGCTTGATGTTGCTTATCGGCGTTGCGGTGGCGGCGCAGGTGCTGTGGCTGGGTATCGGGAAGAGCGATTTTTATGTGAATCGGTCGCTCGCGAATCTCGGATATCGCGAACGGATTCCCGCCCCGCGCGGAATTATCTCGGACCGCGCAGGGGCCGTGCTTGCGGAGAACCGCGCCGTGTTCGGCGCGTTTCTTGACGTGAAAGAATTTTTACGCAAAAAAGAGTTTCAACAGCCGACCTTGAGCGCCATCAAGGAGATTCTCGGCATTCCCGAAGAAGCGGTATGGGCGAGCGTGAACGAAAACGACATTGAGCGGTTTCCCGACCCCATCGTGCTTACCGCTGACCTTGCGCACGCGGAGCTCGTGGCGCTCAAAGAAAAGAACCTTCCGACGCTCGTTGTGTCAGACAGCTTTACGCGCGAGTATCCGAAAGGAACGTCATTTGCATCTGTACTCGGCTACGTGGGGCTTGCGAGCCCTGCGGACTTCCAAAAAAATCCCGACCTTGGCGGGCAGGAAATGGTGGGGAAATCGGGGATAGAGGCGCAATATGACAGCCGGCTCCGGGGCGCATCCGGCGCGCACGTCACCCTCCGCGATGCGAAAGGGAACGTGCTCGGCGAAATTGAGAAGAGCGTTCCGAAGATAGGCGAACCGCTTACACTCACGATTGACGGCGAATTTCAGGAATATATGTATGAACGTTTTCTGCGCGGACTCTCATCGCTCGGACGCACGAACGGCGCCGCGCTCGCCATTGACCCGAGGAGCGGCGAAGTGCTCGCGCTTATAAGTTTTCCCTCGTTTGAT
>MHLB01000004.1:3114-5172 GCA_001818895.1 Candidatus Liptonbacteria bacterium RIFCSPLOWO2_01_FULL_53_13 | reverse complement strand
TTAGATGGATGATTTTTGCAAGTAAAATGAATCGGGGGGTGAGATCCCTGTCACTTTAGTTAACTAAAGTGTGGAAAGATAAAGAAATAGGATACTATAAATGACTTGATAGATGGCTTATGCAATATGTATGATATAAAAATGGATTGTCGGTGTATCCTGTCACTTTAGTTAACTAAAGTGACAGGATAAAAAAATTTGCAGGGTTGTTTTTTGTATTGTTATATCTTCTATGCTTTATTTCCTATCTTCTTTATTTCATATCTCTTATTGCTTATTCTTTATTCCTTGCTTTGTATTCCCTACTCTGTCTCTGTATCCCCTATTCCTTACTTTCTGGTCTATACTTGCCCGTGCGCTTAAGCATGAATTCGTATCCGCCCATGCCACGGTCAAGCCAGCGTTTTACGCGCGCAATGGTAGCGGAGCTTAAACCTGTCTGCAGGCCGATTTCCGCATAGGGAGTTTTTTCAGTCAGAAGGCGCGCCGCCCGCCACCGGTTGCCAAATTCCATAAGCTCCACTTCGGTCAACAGATCACGGAAGAATTTTTTTGCCTCATCTTTCGAGCGCAAAGAAAGTATTGCGGCAAAGAGCGCGTCGGTATCCGGATTCATCCATTGGTCCTTCCGTTTGTTTCTTATCATATGTTTAAGTTTCTTTTGTCTTAAGTCTCATCTTTAATCCTCCTTATTATTATCATTTCTCCCTTGTTTTTCTTTGATTTTCCTTCATTTTTCTTCTCTTGTACCCCTTTTTTGCCACTTTAGTTAACTAAAGTGGCTCCAGTATATATCCAGCCCAATTTTATGTCAAGGGTCATCAAAACAGGTGTCAAAATAGCCCTATACTGACTTGTTCGTGATTGAATTACTTTTAGTTTGTCACGGGGTGTATTTTGATGGTGAAAAAGACAAAGAAAACCGCCCATGGGCGGTTTTCTTCCCCCCTCGACAAGCTCGGGGAATAAGCATGGTTCGGGGAATAAAAAGGATTTCGTTAAAACGGGTCTACATCCCCGCGGAGGGTTTTTCCTCCGACGATTGGTCTTGGTCGTGCGGGCGCGGGCTACGCATGCCGCCTTCCGGCTCTTCAATCCTTAAGTTTACGCGGGCATTATTCTTGATGCCGACGATCTTCAAGAGCGGGCGAATCGCCTTGTTCGCGGTCTCGCCATGGCGCCCGATGACTTGCCCCATGTCCAGCGGATTTACGTGGAGCGTGAGCAATACGCCCATTTCGTCCACCTTGCGGTCCACGCGGACATCGTCCGGATGGTCCACTATCGCTTTTACGAGGAATTCAAGGAATTCCTTATCGCTTTCTTTGTTCGTATCCACGTTCGTTTCTCTCTTTCGCTTCGGTTGCTTGCGACCTTTCTCTCCAATGTGATGCCAATCTACGAATCTTATGCTAATTGTGCGAATTGCTAATTTTCTTCCACTTTTGGAGATTCCGTTTCTGCGGGCTTCTCCTCTACAACTAATTCTGCTTCTGGTTTCTTTTCTACTTTGGCTTCTTCCGTTACTTCTTCTTTCGGAGCTTCTGCAACTGCTTCTGCCTTTGGTTTTTCCTCGGGAGCGGCTTCCTTCGGTTTTGGCTTATTCATCTTCACCGCCTTTGCGGGCGCGGAAATAATGCCGTTTTTGACCAAAAGGTTATGCATGGTTACCGTCGGCCGGGCTCCCACGCCTGTCCAGTACAAGATGCGCTCTTTGTTGAACGAGCCCTGTTTGGTGGTCGCGTTATATGAGCCGAGGTCTTCTATCGGCGGACCCGCCATTTTGGACTTTTTTTCCGCCACAACAAGCCGATAGCTCGGCTGGTGCTTTTTTCCTACGCGTTGAAGTTTGATGGCGAGCATTTCTAGGGTTTAGGGTATGGGGTATAGGGTATAGTATATCGCTCAAGAAATCAAGGCATTACGGGATAACCGCCCATTTCAGGGTCTTCGGAATCGGCGAGAGCACCTTATATCCTGTTTTCGTGACGGGGAGCATGTCTTCAATGCGGATGCCGCACTGGGGAATGAATGTGGCTACTTGACCTGGATTCCCGC
>MHLB01000004.1:713-3022 GCA_001818895.1 Candidatus Liptonbacteria bacterium RIFCSPLOWO2_01_FULL_53_13 | reverse complement strand
GTCGCTGAAGCTTCCACCGACGCTAAAGCTTTGGCGGACAGGTTGGCGGGCAGGCGGGGAATAAACTGTGGGATATCCCCGCTCTTCAAACAGGTTAATTACGCCTTTGTATACATCCGACGCATCTACTCCCGCGCGCACTTGCTTGATTGCCCCTTCCTGCGCGTCAAGCACCGCCTGATACATTCGGCGCATCGGCTCCGAAGGCGCGCTCTTGAAAAGCGTTCGCGTGATGTCGGCATAGTAATTCGTTGTTTTTGAACGCGGGAAAATATCCAAAATAATCGGCGTGTGCGCTATAATCGGCCCCTTGCCCGCCGCGTGCGGATACGCCGTGTCTTTTCCCGATGAGACAATCGTCCCTGATGCCAAATAGCCATCAGCGAAAAGCGACCCTTCAATCATGTCGCGCAAGAACTCCGATGTAAGCACTTTTCCTTCAAACCTTACGAAGTCCGACTTCCCGGACTTTCGGAAGTCGGACTTCCGAAGAATCGTTCTCGCCTTGTCAATCGCCTTGCCCACCGCTCGCGCCGCCTTTTCAATTTCTTTTACCTCCCATGTAGTTTTCCTCGCCCGCTCGGGAAATACTTCATCGGCACGCCGAAGCTTTGCGGAGGCGGCACCGATAATTTCAACCTTAACGCGTTTTTTCAACTCCTCCGCAAGCCCGTGCGGAAACGACTGCGGTATGCGAACCCGGGAGATACGCTCGGATTTCAGAAATGCGGCAATCGGGCCTTCGTGCAAAACCACGCGGTCAGTGCGCGCTTCTTTTTTCGCGCGCGCGTACTCAAGGCGGGAGACGAGAAGAATTGTCTTACTGGATGCTTGCCCGCCCCTCGACAAGCTCGGGGAATATAAGATAAGGCAATAGAACGGGTCGGGCGCGCGAAAGCCCGTGCGCCAGAGCATATCGGGAGAAAAATGCGGCGATTCCGGTTCCGTAGCTCCGTAAAGGAGGAGGGCTTTAGACATGCATCTTGATTTGTCATTCCCAACTTGCTTGCCCGCTATAACTTCAGTGACGGCTGGATCGAGAATCTAGTTCGCGTTTTCCTAAACGAATCACCTGGATTCCCGCCTTCTCGCCTCGCTTTCGCTCCGGCGTAGCGGGCGCGGGAATGACAGGGTATCTTGTCTCGTGTCACTTGTCACTACGCGGCATACTCGCTCAATTTAAGCGAAACAACTTTTGACGTCCCGTCTTCGTTCATGGTCATGCCGTAGAGCATGTGCGCCGCTTCCATAGTCGCGCGGTTGTGCGTGACCAGAATAAACTGCGTTTGCTCCGAGAACCGTTTGAGCATTTCCGCGAAACGCTTAGCGTTCCGCTCGTCAAGAGGAGCGTCCACCTCGTCCAGCACGAGAAAGGGTGGCGGACTCACGGAAATGAGCGCGAAGAGCGCCGCAATCCCCACCAAGCTCCGCTCACCTCCGGAGAGCGCGTCAAGCGTCGCGATCCTTTTCTTCGGAAGCTTCACTTCTATTTCAATTCCCTGCGCCGGTTCTTCGTCTTCGTCTATCTCAACTTCGTCTTTCACGTGCACCTCCGCGTACGCGCCTTCCTCTTGCTCGTTCTTCTCTTTCGCTTTTTTCTTTGCCATCTGCTCCTTGTTGTCCGAAAGGCGCAATTTGGCATGCCCGCCGTCAAACATCAATTCAAAAAATGTCTGAAACTCCTTGTTGATCTTCAAAAGCGAAGAAGAAAATTCCGTCCGGATTTTTTCCTGAAGATCGCCGATGACTTTCCTCAGGTCCTCCTTCGCCTTATCCAAGTCCTCCGATTCCCGCTTCAAAAATTCGTAGCGCGAACCGGTTTCTTTCGCTTCTTTCATAATCGCCTCGTCCACTTCCCCAATGCTCGCAAGCTCTCCACGCAAACGAAGCATCCGCCGCTCGGCGTCTCCTTCGGCGCGGACAGACGCGGACGGTACGCGGACTGACGCAGAGCTGAATTCTGAAGGTTCGCGCCCGGCCTGTCTTACTTGCCGCTCCCACTCGTCGTGCCGCATGGTTACCCGTTCTTTTTCAAATTCAATCTCGCGGTGCGCCACTTCCCATTTTTCAATCTTTTCCTTCGCACCCTCAAACCGCGCCACCGCCGCCTTAAACGCCGAGTAAAACCCTTCCTGTGCCTGCTCAAGCGCCTGCTCCTTTGCGCCGAGCTCTTTCATATCCCGCTCAATGTCTGAAAGTTTTTTGTGAATAAAATCCAGCTCTTTTTTCAGTTTATCGGAAATCGGGCTTGCCTCGCCGAAGCTGTCAGGCGAAGGCGGGTCCCCTATCGCTTTCGCCACTTCTTTTAC
>MHLB01000004.1:0-690 GCA_001818895.1 Candidatus Liptonbacteria bacterium RIFCSPLOWO2_01_FULL_53_13 | reverse complement strand
TCGTTTCCGGGTCGGCGGAAAGAATTGCCTCAAGTTCCGATTTTATTTTCTTCAATAACCCCATAAGAGCGCCCGCGGGCGCCGAACCCGCGCCGGAAGACCGCGCGGCGTGCGCAAGCTCCGCTTCAAGGCGCCCGATTTCTTTTTGCAGGGCATTCCGTGCGTCCAAGAGCTCGCGCGTCGCGCGTTTTACCTCCGTGAGGTCTTCGCGCTCTTTCGGCTGTTTTGTTTCTACCTCTTTTAGATGGCTCTCCGCGCTTTTTCGCTCTCGTTCAAGCTCTGCGCGCAACTCGGCATGCGCGACAATGCGCTTGTCCGCTTCCGCGCCCGCCTGATGGAGTTCTTCAAATGCCGAACCGAAAAAGTTGTTTTCAAGCTCGCGCAGTTCCGTGGCAAACGTCTCGCGCTTTTCCCAACGATTCGTCTGGCGCGTGAGCGAGCGCAAATGAGGAGCGATTTCCTCTATGAGCGCGCGTATCTTATCAAGGTTGATTTTCGTGTGCCTCAATCGGCGCTCCGCATCCGCTTTCTTCAGTTCGTACTCGCGGAGCCCGAGCATCTCCTCTATCATCTCTCTCCGCTCTATGGGCGAGGCCTGAATGAGCATGTCGCTGTTCCCTTGGGTGACCACGATAAGCCCTCTCGCGCCAAGCCGCGCCTGCGCAAAAAAATCAATGATGTCCTTGAGGC
>MHLB01000003.1:3498-6368 GCA_001818895.1 Candidatus Liptonbacteria bacterium RIFCSPLOWO2_01_FULL_53_13 | reverse complement strand
GGACATGGATATAGCCATTTCCCCATTCTAGGGGAAACCGCCATATGTGTGTGCACATTACCGTATTCATTTGACACCCCCCGTATTGCTGTTACTCTGACACAAGAACCGTTTCCGTGCAAGCATCCCGCTTGCGCGTGTGGCGAGAAGGGAGGTAGCCCTTTGAAACCGAAAAGCATAGGCATTCTGCTGTTAGTTACGTTCTGCGTGGCGTGCGGCGGCGGTAGCAATTCGCCGACGGCGCCGGGGTTGCCATCCTCGTCGCCTACGCCAACGCCCACGCCGACTCCATCGCCGACGCCAACTCCGCTCGTTCTCGCGCCGATTCCGGAAGGTGCGGGAAAGCTCGTCAAGCGGATGTTCCTCGTGGGAGACACGGGGTACTGTCCCGACCTGCGGGGGACCCGCGAGATAGCGGCGTATTTGAGGAAGGACGTCACAGCGGACGATATCATCGTCCTCCTGGGAGATCTCGGGTACGAAAGCGAGGGCTTCTCCAACGAGATAGCCCAGTGCCTAGGGGAGATATATGGTGATGAGTTCTTTACCATAATCTACCCCGTACTCGGCAACCATGAGTACTACAGGACCAAGGCGGCGTTCTACTTCAACTACTTCAAGGAACGGGCGCATCCGGAAACCAACGGGTACTACGCCGTTCTCATCGGCGACTCGTGGCTCACGCTGATGCTGAACAGCAACAGCGATTATGTAGACACGAGCGCGACGTCGCCCCAGTATCGGTTCGTGAAGGATACGCTTGACGCGCACCCGACACGGAACGTAGTCGCGTTCTGGCATCACCCCGTGGTGAGCTCGGGCCAGAACGGCGACCAATCGGCGATGTGGGACATCTGGAAGCTCCTCGTTGACCGGCACGCCGATGTGGTCGTGGCGGCGCACGACCACCTCTACGAGCTGTTCGGTCTGCTGAACAGGGACCGGCAACCGGCTTCGCAAACCGCGGGTCCGGCCAGAACCCGTTTCGTCATTGCGGGTACGGGTGGTGCGGTGCTTTATCGCTTCGTGACCGTGAAACCTGGAAGCGAAAAGCAGATTGCCGGCAAGTTCGGGGTCTTGAGATTGGAACTCTTCGAGAACGCCTATCGTTGGGCGTTCTACTCCACGGACGGAGAGCTTCTGGACACGGGAGCGGAGCTCTGCCGCCGCTAGTCGGAGAAACAACAGGAAGGGCGCGCAGTGCAAAACATTGCGCGCCCATTCACCTCAGTTCAGTACAGAGTTAATCAAGGTAATGGCCTTAGGCGAGTAGCACATGTCCTTTTCCGTTCTTTTGTGCTATACTTCTTTCCAATGAATGCTTTCATGCTTGTTTCTTTGGCGGTGATCGCAGGTGCGTTCGTATTCATTTTTTTCTATAACCTTTTATCCGAAATCGGATTTCTTCAGAGAATGCACGAGAGAAAGAAGGCGGTGCGCGCGGATGCGGTGCCTCTCGTGAAACGGATAACGAAAGAGAAAGAATCTCCGAAAAACGCAAAGCATCCGGGGCATATCGCATAGGGGCGTATGGCATACACCATGCCGCAGAAACAAGGAATCGCGTATCTTGGGGTTGCAGTAGCCATCGCTATTATATTCGGCGGCGCGTTCTATTTTTTGTCGGCGAACCGCGTTGCGGCGCCGGAAACTCCCGCGCCCGTGACTGCGCCCGCGTCGGCAAAGGAAATAATCTTCACCGGTTCGCACGAATCGGGCTTTGAGGGATATGTGAGCAGGGTGCTTTATGCGTTGAAGTACGACCCCGGTATATTTTCGGTTTCAAGCTCGTCTCTTGCGGACCGCGCAATATCAATACGGGAGAAGGGAAGCGGAAAAATCCACACCGTAGGTTTTTTCTATAACGGCGGGGCGGGATTCGCGAATCCGCGCGAACTTTGGGAAAATCATCCGTATTGCGCCGATTGCGCGGAAACGACAAATACGGTTTCCATTGCGCGCGCTTCGGATATGCTTACTTTTGCGAATGCGAAAGAAGGATGGCTCGTATTTTCCAACCCCTTCGGGTTTGCGGTTATCAAACTGGAAAAGCCCGCCGGAATAGCGGAAAAAGTCATAGAAACATTATGGTTGCACAGCGAAGAGGCGTCTGCTCCCGAGAAAACTTCGCTCAAGCTGTATTTTACGAATGAGGCAGTATGTCCGGACGCGACCTGCGAGAATGTGGTGTCCGTCACGCGCCTTGTGCCGAAAACGGCGAAGGTGGCAACCGTGGCGATTGAAGAATTATTGAAAGGACCGACCAAGGAAGAATTGGCGGACGGGTATGTGATGAACATTCCCGCAGGAAGCAAATTGAATTCTCTTACGATTCAAAACGGCGAAGCGCGCGCGGACTTCAACGCGCAAACGCAATCCGGCGGCGGTTCAGCAAGCATGAGGTACCGCACGGAGCAGATTCGCGAAACGCTTTTGCAATTTCCCACAGTGAAATCGGTGCGCCTTTCCGTTGACGGAGAAACGGAGGGAATATTCCAGCCGTGAGGATATTGACAGATTTTATGATAGGTGTGTAATGTTTTCTAGTTTTGCCGCTCCTTCACTGGAGGGAGAGTTGGAGCGGCAAAAGCCGTGACGGGTTTCCCTTACTCGCCATGGTCGTTTTCACAAAGGGAACGAGAGGAGGATGCGGTGAGCGTTCGCGTCCGTGCCCCCGCCCTCGCGGTGGGGGTCACCCTGGCCTTCATGGCCATGGGGCAAATGAGCGATTCCAAGACGACGACGACTGGGCCGGCGACCACGCCGACCATGGTGGTCCAGATCGGCCAGACCTCGGACGGCTTCGACCTCGTGCTCATCAACGCGAGCACGAACGAAGACCCGGGCCTGCGCATGGCGATCCTGGACAA
>MHLB01000003.1:0-3420 GCA_001818895.1 Candidatus Liptonbacteria bacterium RIFCSPLOWO2_01_FULL_53_13 | reverse complement strand
GCCACGATGACCGCGCGCTCCACCTCCAGCCTGCTGCGGGCCGACACCGGCAGCAGGCGCATCCCGCTCCGGGTCTGACGTTGACCTGAGGCGGGCGCGGCAGGGCCCCCGTTGGGACCCTGCCGCATACTTTTTTATAGTGAACTATTTTTACTCTCACATGTCATCCCCGACTTTGATCGGGGATCCAGAAAACTAAAAAGTATAGATTCCCGCCTTCGCGGGAATGACAACAACATTGTAGAATTGATATATGGGTTTTGTGATTGGCATTGACGAAGTTGGGCGCGGCTCGCTTGCGGGACCGGTGGTGGTATGCGCGGCACTAGTACCGCGCGCCTTGTCACTTGTCACACGTCACACGTCACTTCGCTTGCGAGACTCAAAACAATTGACAAGGAACCAGCGCGAAAAATGGTTCGCACACCTCACGGCACATCCGAAAATCCGGTTCGCGCTGGCGAAGGTGTATCCAAAAACGATTGACCGCATCAACATCTCACAGGCGGCGAACCTTGCTGCCTTTCGTGCTTTCCATCGTCTCACTAAAAGCTCAAAACTAAAAGCTCACAGCTATTCTGTGTATTTGGACGGAGGGCTGTACCTTGGGAATAATCGCTTAGGCCGCAGTTTGTCATTCCCGCCCGCCTTGACTCGGCGAGGCAGGCGAAGGCGGGAATCCAGATTCACCTTGGATCCCCGGGTCAAGCCCGAGGATGACAACCAAAAGTATTTTGCGAAAACCATCGTGCGCGCCGATGAAACCATACCTGCCGTTTCGATAGCCTCTATCATTGCGAAAGTAACCCGTGACCGCCTTATGGTGCGATTGGCGAAAAAACACCCGCATTACGGGTTTGAAGTTCATAAGGGGTATGGCACGCTCCGGCACAGGAGGGCGATTAAAAAGCATGGGCCGAGCAAAGCGCACCGGTTGACGTTCTTAGATTTTCTTAAAAATTCCAAGCCAAAACGAAGGAATTTTTCCAGAAAATCTTAGACCCCGCTCGCCTCGCTCGCGCTCCAGCGAAGCGGGCCATCGGCGGGGTAGATTTGATTTATTTCCCGCGGTTTGCTATCATTTTCGCATACTCAATCGGGTTACCCCGCCGTCGGCGGGGTGCAAGATTTTCTAGATTCGTATACTCATCAACAAAATCTAAGCATGGGCGGCGTACCAACAAAACATCATTCAAAGGGGAAAGTAGGCCGGAGACGGTCTCATTTGGCGCTCAAAAAGCGCACTATTCTTGTGTGCAAAGAATGCAACGGACCGAAAATGCCGCATCGGGCGTGCGTGCAGTGCGGAAAGAAATAGCATGAATTTTCTAAAGCTAACCCTATTCAAAGTAATCATTTCTTTAATTTTTACTCCGATAGGAATTGTGCTTTATTTTTATTCTTTTCCCGTAAGTAGTGCTAATGCTGGATGGATGGGAGTCGCTTTGTTTTTGTCGTTTTTTGATATCACATTCTACCCAAGGTTTTTCTTAATTTTCCTTATATGTTATTTTATTGCGTGCTTCGTATCATACGTGATAAATCAAAAAAAGTCAGAATTGCCTTTCCGGTAGGGTTTCAATTCCGCTCTAGCGGGGTTCTAGTTTCTATGGCAAACTTACACCACTACAGTTGGAAGCGTATATTTGATAAAACTCGTGGCGATTAGCGATACCAATGGCTACCCGGCACCTTGTAAGAACCGTCATTCTCCAATCACTCTACGAGTGGGACTTCTTTGACCAGAAACGCGACATTGTGGCGATTTTGGAGCGCAATCTTGAGGAATTTGCGCCCGGGATAGACGAGCCGGAATTCGCGTGGAAAATCCTGAAAGGCGTTATTGACCACCTGAAGCAGATAGACCAGGTTATCACAAAAGCGGCTCCGGAGTGGCCGCTTGAAAAGATAGCCATCATTGACCGGAACATTTTGCGCGTGGGATTATACGAGTTGCTCTACGCGGACCACGAGGAGGTCCCGCCCAAGGTGGCGATCAATGAGGCGATTGAAATGGCAAAAAGCTTCGGCGGTCCGAGCGCGGGTCGGTTCATAAACGGCGTTTTGGGGACGATATACAGGACGATGAAGGAGGGCGAAACCAAGAAGAATGACTAATTTCTAATTGATCTAATTGACCTAAAGTGATCATTTCGGAAATTTTTTAAATTGGAATTTGATCAGAAATTAGTAATTAGAAATTGGAAATTTTCAAAATATATGGCTGACAACAAAAAACTGGAACACGCAATCGGTTTCACCTTCAAGGACAAGGATTTCCTGGAAGAGGCGCTCACGCATCGCTCTTATTTGAATGAGCATCCCGACTGGCGCCTGCCTCACAACGAACGGCTGGAATATCTGGGAGACGCCGTGCTTGAGCTTGCGGTGACCGAAGAGCTTTTCAAGATGTTTCCCGAATATCCGGAGGGCCAGCTCACGGTGCTCCGCGCCGCGCTGGTGAACTATCAAAGCTTGGCGAAGATTGCCGGCAATTTTAATTTGCAGGAATACATCCTGCTTTCCAAAGGCGAGCGCGCGGACACTTCAAAAGCGCGCGAAGTGATTTTGGCGAACGCATTTGAGGCGCTTTTGGGCGGAATATATCTTGACCAGGGATTTGAAGGAGCAAGAACTTTTGTACGCGCATTCGTGATGCCGGAATTGCCCGCGATATTGAAAACGAAGAGCTATCGGGACGCGAAAAGCGAGCTTCAGGAGATTGTGCAGGAAAAACAGCGCGTGACGCCGACCTACCGCGTGCTTGAAGAATCCGGCCCCGCGCACAAGCGCATCTTCCGCATCGGTGTGTATTTCGGCGATGAACTGATTGCCGAGGGGACCGGCGCGTCAAAACAGGAGGCGGAGATAGAAGCGGCCAAAGCTGCGCTTTTGCGCAGCAAAACATAACGAAGAATGACTAATTTCTAATGACTAATTAATTCCCAATGGACCTCGTAAATTTTTAGAAATTAGGTCAATTAGGGATTAGAAATTTTAAAGGCATGCCTCATCTTTTGAAGAAATTAGAACTCAACGGCTTCAAATCCTTCGCACAGAAGACGATATTTGAGTTTCCGAACGGCATTACGGCGGTCGTGGGGCCGAATGGAAGCGGAAAAAGCAATGTGATAGACGCCATTCGCTGGCTTTTGGGCGAGCGTGACGCGAAGAACCTCCGCGGGGCGAAATCGGAAGACCTCATTTTTGCGGGCACGGCACAGCGCCCGCGCGTGGGCCAGGCGCAGGCGAGTTTGCACTTTGATAACATCAATAATTTCTTTCCGGTGGAGTTTTCGGAAATCGTCGTGTCGCGCCAGGTGAATCGCGACGGGACAAACCAGTATTTTTTGAATAAAGCCGAAGTGCGCCTCAAGGACATCATTGATTTTTTTGCGCAGGCGCGGCTTGGCGCGAGAG
>MHLB01000002.1:736-13130 GCA_001818895.1 Candidatus Liptonbacteria bacterium RIFCSPLOWO2_01_FULL_53_13 | reverse complement strand
CACAAGGTATCTGACTGCCGAGCTGTCCTCTTGGGCAACCTTGCTGGTGAGTAATTTTTGTATGCTGCGGATAAATGCTCTCCGTGAAGAAAGGTGCGAGGCCTGCGCGGAGTTCCCCTTCAAAAGCGACATTGCCACTTGATTTGACGACTCAAGAAACATCGCGGCGGTTTTATCTTCCGTTGGTCGCAACCGTTTTTCATTGCTATACATAAAAATAAAATCCTCATCGTAGCCGATATATGCGTCCGCCCCGCTTGCAACGCTTTCGGGGCCAAGCTCTTTCGCGGAACGGCACGATAGCGCGTATACAATTCTAGATTTCAATACTTTTTCGTTTTCCCCGCATTTGACAAGGACTTCTTCGTCCTGGCCGGTTACCATTCTGTCATCCCCGTGGCCGTTAAGAAAAATAAATCTCGGATGCTTCTTTTCCACAATACTCTCAAATTCTCTCTTTGTTGCCCGCTCTTTCGACAGATCAAACACGCTCGTCCCTTTGGATTTCGCAAAATCTATCACTTTGACAGCCCACGCTGAAATGAAACGCGTCGTATAATCGTACTCCGGTCGGGTTACGAGAATGGCTTTACTCATAGTAGAGCCCGTCCTTAAGCGTCCGCAAAAAATTCATCTCCACTTCAATGAGCTTCTTTCCTAGCTGATCTTCATTCTCAACCGCTTCTATCAACTCATCTTTTGAAAATTCTCCGCTTGAACCGATTGAAATATCCTTGTTATTCGGCAGGGTTTTAAGCCGGGCGATAACTAACTCTTTGATCTCCTGTTCGTTCTCCATATATTTATATTATTTTCAGTTCCAATAATTTTTCTAATATTTGTTTCCCTAATTCGGTATCATTGTTGATTTCCAAATATGCCACATTCCACGTGATAGGACCCTTCCCGGGCAAAACAAGGATTATCTCTTCCCGCAGATTCAGGGGAAGATTCGCGTAAATCTTAAAGAATTGTTCCTTCATGGTATGTGTGGACTGTGGGTTCATTATACCATAATGTCTGCGGAGGCGAACAACCCGCTCGTCCCGCCCTAACCTTTCCCCCATCATAGCACCAAAAAACCGCCTCGCAAGGAGGTAGTTTTGGGAATCACGGAGATGATGGCGCGCCCGATTTTTCTGATGATTGCCAGTAAACTAATTTTGCGCCAATAATGTATTTACTTTTTCCTGGCAACTCTAACAATGCTTCAACTATTTTCTGTGGTAATTTTTTTTCGCTCTCTATCTCAAGGCTTTGTAATACCTCTGGGTCGGTGCCAATCTCAATTTTTCCAATTCTCTGTCTTGGGATGATCTCTAAAACAGTCCCGTTGGTGAAAGTTAAAAGTACCGAAGAGGCAATATGGTCGAAACCGGGAATTGGCGCTTGCGCCGCCGATTGATTGGCTTCCTCCCTGGAATTATAGTAAGGCCGCTGGCCTGAATTAATGAGGTCTATCTCTCTATTAATCTCTGGTGACAACAAAGAATCAAGGTGCTCGTCCGCTACGTTTATATTCTCAAAATCTGGCGCTACCCCAGTATTTTCCGGTGATGGCATATCTGGTTCGTGCTTTTTCATAATGTAATGAATTTGATATTTCCCCCGCCCGTTCCGCCTCCGGCGAAACCTCTTTCCCGCCCCAACCTCTCCTCCATCATAGCACCAAAAAACCGCCTCGCAAGGGACGCTGTGCGCCGATTCCGATCATTTCAACGATGAATGCAACCCGCCCAACAGCAAGGCCTGCGCATCCCGCCTTTCAGCTTTGAAAGCGCCTTTTTGATGCGGATATCCCTCGTCTCCGCTTTTTTCCCGGACGTAACCCAGCAGATCCACTCATTGCGCGCGAGCGGCGTAATGTCCTCCCATGCCGCCTGCGCCGCAGGCGCTGAAGCAAGGGCTTTTTTCAAATCCGCCGGCAGTTTATGTGGCATATGGAGTATAATAGACCATTTTCGCTTTTATTAAATCCCCGCCGAATGCCCGCCGCTTGGCCTACTCCGCCGAAGTAGCCTCGGCTACGAAGGCCGGACGGCGGGTACGGAGGCGGTGTGGGATTTAATAAACCCCGCACCAACCGCAGGATAAATAGTTATCTACACGAAACAGAGCCGGAGGCGATTCTGTGCGCAGAAATATTGTTTAAAGCGAGCGTACGGCACGGTTTGGTGCCGGGGTTAGGACGTAGGTACCGCACCGCTTGCGGTGCGGTAGTCCATTTCACCATTTTGAGCAACGATAAATACATATTGACAAACGATAAGGACTAGATTAAGCTGAACCAAACGCCGCGCTTATTAATAATGGGCGCGGGCCGTGTCTCAAAGTCGCACGGCATGATTCATAGAATCACGTGATTTCGACAAATCGTATGAAAAAAAGCTCAACAATATTTCTTCAGGTAGTCATTGTGCTTATCGGCATCGGCGCTCTTGCCCTTATGCTTCGGTTTCCTTTGACCGAGGGGAGAGCCGTAAACTTAGACCTGTTCAGTATTTACGCCGATCCATTTATTGTGTATATGTACCTCGCGTCTATCGCATTTTTTGTCGCCCTGTATCAAGCGTTCAAATTGCTCGGGCTTATCGGGCAAAATAAAGTATTCTCGCTAAACTCCGTGAAGGCGTTAAGGAATATAAAATATTGTGCAATCATATTAAGCGCCTCAATCGTGATGGCAATGCTATACATAATGATGTCTCATGGCGATGACGATGCGGCGGGGGCTATTGCCATGGGCATTGTGACTACTTTTGTTTCTATCGTAATCGCCACTGCGGCGGCGGTGTTTGAAAGGACTTTGCAAAACGCCGTGGATTTAAAATCAGAAAATGATTTAACCGTATAAGATACAATTTATGAAAAAAGGTTCAACCCTGTTCTTAAAACTGGTGATCTCTCTCATCGGAATCGCAGTGCTCGCTTTATGTTTTTTGCTTACTTCGGAGGTGATAAAAGCGGGAGATGCGTTGTTCCTTCCCATTCTGATAATTATGTATGTGACGGCGATACCGTTTTTCTTGGCGCTGTATCAGGCCCTGAGGCTATTAGGCAATATAGACAGAAACATGGCCTTCTCCGAATTATCCGTTAAGGCGCTCCGGAATATAAAATACTGTGCAATCACCATCAGCGCCTTGTATGCGGCAGGCATGCCCTTCTTGGTTTCCGTAGCCGACAAAGATGACGCCCCGGGCGCAGTGGGGTTCGGATTGATTTTTATTCTCGCTTCGATTGTAGTAGCAACCTTCGCGGCCGTGCTTCAAAGACTGGTACGGAATGGATTAGACATGAAGTCGGAAAATGATTTAACGGTGTAAAAAATATATGGCAATCATCATTAACATAGACGTCATGTTGGCGAAGCGGAAGATGAGCGTCACCGAGCTTGCCGAGAAAGTCGGCATCACGATGGCCAACATCTCCATACTGAAAAACGGAAAGGCGAAAGCAATCCGTTTATCGACTCTGGAAGCAATCTGCAAGGCTCTGGAGTGTCAGCCCGGTGATATATTGGAATATAAGAAATAAAGTTGGCTGCCCGCGCAAGCGAGCAGTAGTCGTATGACTGCAACCCGCGAACAGAGAGAGCGGAGCAGTGGTCGCATGACCGTAGAAATTAATAGTTATCTGCAAAGAACGCCCGGAGTGGTTTGAGGTACCGAAGCCGAAGTCAGCTAAAGATAAGAATGAAATGACTTGCTCGATTTAAAAAACGGCTTCTAAAGCACTCCTATTCTCCTTAACCCATTCTATCTCTGAACGAATAATATCCAACCGAGAAGCTGAAAACTCGCGTGCTTCTTGGTCGGGAGCGTTTTTCGCCAGCTCTTCTCGTTTTGCTAAAATTTTCTCTTGCTGCTCTAAAATTGCATCAATCAATTCATGCTTGTCAGTAAATCCGTAGACTTCGGATAATTTTCGTATTTTTTCCGCCTGAACACCTGGAGGCACATCACTTCCAAGTTCCAAGAATGTCCAAAGAAGATACGCGAGATCGTCGGCGCGATTGCCTGGCGCAATATCGTCAAAATCTATAAAGGCTGTTGGCACATCATTTTCAAGAATTGTATTCCAAGGAGCAATATCGTTATGACAGACGACTTCTTTTCCTTTGGCAAGTCCGCTTCCGGCAGTTGCGTCATGAAAACCTTTGAGCATTTGAACAACTTTGACGAGTTGGTCGTCTGTCCAGCTCATTTCTCCATGGTGTACTTCGCCTTCCATGAATGTCAGTATCTCTCGTCCTTTTTCATCAATACCTAAAAAGCGAGGAGCATGGGCAAAACCTTTTTCTTCAAGAAGTTTCAAAAGCGCATGCTTAAATTCCGAGTTCGGTCTGACTGAACGCCGTACGGTATTCCCAATCCGCACGACTTCTGTCGCGGTTCTGCCACCCGCTAATAAAGACTCGGAAGATTCGTTTTTCATACTTTAGTAAGGAGTGTGGAAAACCATTTTGGAATTTGAATTCGGCGGGGGGAATGCTTTAGTGTCGCGCCTTCGGCGCGACCCCATTTCGCATGCGGAAACCCTTTTCGAAAAATTGCGTAGGCGGAAGGAGACGAATTCACCAAATGTTTTGACATATTATTTTTTTCGCTTGAATCAGCCATTTCGTGTATCAGCGTTTAATCCCTCTAAAAAGATGGACGGTATGGCCGCTAGCGATACCTTGTTTATAAAGTTCCAAGGCCTTACCCGCTGAAATTTTATATGGTTCAAGAATTCTCTTCATTTCAGCACCGGAGAGAGTTGAGGTTGCATTTGTGTAACCGGTTGCAGCCAATGCTTTTCTGCTTTCTTCAAATAAATAAAATTCAAAGAGTACGCCATATTGTTCTTCGATTTTATGGTACCCCTCAAAATCGATTAAGGCCTCTGTCTGTTCTTTGAACCCGACGTAGACTTCTTGAAAATCGAAACCGCATTCATCAAAAAGTTCGGGTATCAGATTAAGCGGCATCCGTCCGCCAAGTTCGGTGATTACCGTGCCGCCGGGGCGAAGAATTTTTCTGGCACTTTGAAGATACGCGTACTGTGCGCCCATGGCATAAGATAAAAATTTCTCCGGCGGATTGTATCCTTCGTAAAGTTGCGCAGGTAAAAATGTGCCCTTTTCTGCACCCATACTAAGATCTTCGGTTCCGGAAGAGGGCAGGTTTGGCACATTCGCATGAACAAAATCAACCACGTCGCCCATTTTTTCAATTGGTTCGCAAAAAGAACCTATTAATGGAACTACTTCAATGCCAAATTTTTTAGCCGAGTTACCGATATTAACAACTGTCCCATTCAAAATTTCCGCATCAATATCGGTAACAATGAGTTTCTTGAGAGTATCCTTGAAGATATAAACGACGGCAATGCCCTCAACCCCGCTACAGATTCCCACGATGCCTATGTCTTTTACTTCGTAGCCCTCTTTTTCAAAGATTCGCTTGAGACGTTTCATTCCTATCGCTGTAAAAAATGCCCAGTTTTCTTCAAGGTTCTCCTTGTAGGGATACATGCCTTTTGTCTCTATAATAGAAACCGGATCGCCGGTGATTCCTGCCTCCATAAAAAGAGGCGTAATGTCTTTTCTCTTGCCCCCTAATGTTGTTTCACCTTCTAAGGTTGAACTCATGGTAGTTTTGGCGAAGTCCGACTTTGTCAGGCCATAATTTTACGACGGTCCGACTTCGCTGAAGTTACGGCGAGCGAAGGCGGTGTGTCGCGGTCTAAAACCCCTATTTCCCCATGCTTTTACTTTCGTCAATTATCTGAGTAAGCAAGTCGGGGCTAAAGGGCCTCTCGCTTCCCTCAATGATCGGATATTCTTGAGAAGAGGGAATGAGCGCGTTGCTTCGCCAATATTGCAACGATTCGGCCCTCAATGCGCCTCGCCGCTCTCTTTCTTCGGGAGTGTCGCCTTTGTCAAACCAGGGATCCCATGGCTCGCGTGCCGCCTGTTCTCCGGCGAACGCCGTAGCTAAAGTATATCCCTCGCGCACGGGAGTTATCCCTTCCGGATAGGCGTCGCTTCTACGTAAAACGATAACGATATTGTCCGTCGTGCCGGGGTTCCTGTTTCGCACGAAAACGGTATAACCCTTCCTTCCTTTGCGTTGTGCGAGGAATAAATCGTCAACTGCAGGATCAATGGATACCCGACGGGCGGGAAATCGTATCCTGGGATCGCGAAACGATGCTTCAATAAATTCTTTCCCCGAAGCTTGAATTCTTGGAAGAAATTCTCGAACAAATCCTTCTATCCCTGCGTGGAGATGGCTTTCCGGTTTATCGTACACCCGCTCGCCCGTTGCGAGGGTGCCAAGAAGCAGATGTTCATAACTATCTTCGTATGCGCTCGGAATTTGTTCCATGCGGATTTTTATTAGACCAAATGTTTTTTAGTAAACGCCCTGCCCGACCGAGACTCTTGAGCGAAGGCGGAAACCGGAGCGGAAAGGACGATTTTCCTGCAATTTCGTTCAGGATGGCGAACCTGTCGAATCCACAAGTTTTTTCCTGCTTGCCGGCCCGCTTCGCCATAACTTCAGCGAGGCGAGCGGGCAGGTTTGGCGGCAAATTCTTTTTATTATTTTACCCTGTTGTTAACAACTTTTACAAATCTAACCACACCATATCCGATAAGCAAACACCCAACGATTAAATTCAATATTTGGATCAGTAACACTGGAATATTTCCCTTGATCAAAGAAAATACTAGTACTGACGTTCCCATAAATAAGAGCGTTGCCATTCCCGTTCCGAACCCAAACAAAAGTAATTCCCTTTTTGCATAGTTATATTCAACGGCTTTAGCCGTAAATAAACTGGTAAAGAAAACGATTGTCATGGGGCTGGAGATGGTAAGAAAAAACACTGAGGCAAAGCTCGAAAACAAATCCGTCGAGCTAGAAATCGCAGATGCCGTTATCCCCGCACCTGTAATACCTCTAATAATAATTATCCCAAATATGGCCAATACAACCGAGCTGATAATTCCAAACGTCCTTTTTACTTTGTTGTTTTCAAGTAATTTGCCGATACCCAAGATTGCCAATGTGATGTAGAAATAGTCAACGAAAGTAACCGCCAATACCCCGGCTAGCCCATCAAAGATTGTTCTTTGTATTGTTACGTTGGCAATAAAAAAGAAAACTGGCCCTATGGCTAGCTGTAAAATTAACCCTGTTGTTAAACCATTTATAAAAATTTTCATGATTTATTTGGTCCGAACCCTTCTCTCATCTCATCATAAACCAAAAAGAGGACGACGCAAGGTCATCCCTTTTTGCATTCCCTCATCGCTACGCTTAAAGTAGAACATCTTTGTGAAGGCGTCCGGAACCAGGGCGTAGCACGGTTCTGGACCGCACCGAACCGTGATTGCTGTGCAATCTCTGGTTCGGTGCGGAGACGGGAGGATTCGAACCTCCGAGGGGTTTTAACACCCCTAACACGTTAGCACCGTGCCGGTTTCAACCGCTCACCCACGTCTCCAAATCATCATTTGTTGCGTTTTGCAACTACTGTAACACTACCTCACCGCCGATATCTCTTCAAGTGCTTTGGATTATGGGATGAGATAACCTCAAAGTATCGCTTCATATCGGCAACGCTATCGAGGCGGATACTCTTCGCCTTAAGAAATCTCGCATGTAGACCGGCATCGGTGAAAATCTCGTGCATTGATCGGCGAAGCGGCTCTGACATACTGCTGAAATCAAGTTTCTTATAGCTGTACCACTTCCCGTTCACGCGATAGGTGTGGGTAAACACGGACCCGTCCGTATCAACAAGCCCGCGCGCGCAAGCAACGGCAAATTTTTTGTTCTCTTTGATCCATTCGGGAATATCGAACTGTTGTTTCACTTTATTGCCAATCGGCAATCCTAAGCTATGCAGATATTCTATCAACCCGTGGCGTGATATCACAATCTGATTTACCGAATGGCTAACTCTATGATAAACGCTGGGTTTCACGCCAAAAAGCTCGTAGGCAAGACGGCGAACGAATTTGCTATATGCCAAGTCATCAATGTGATGCAGAGTTATGGTCGCTTGGAACTTACTCATCCCCCCATCTCCCATCATAATGCCCATAAACTCGGCGAGCTTCTCGGATGGCGCGGGTTTACGAAACGGAAGTTCGGCGAATAAAATGTCTTTCCTCAAGCGTCCTTCTCTCTCCCACCATTCTCGCCATTTCTTTTTCCTTGCTTCTTCGTCACCTCCGACCCTTCCGTACTGATTATAAACCGCGTAGCCACCCTCCTTCCCTCCTTTGAATGTATACCAATACCGTCCTTCAGTTTTTATTCCGCTCGGCAAGGCCACGCCGCTTTTCTTGCTCAACTTCCTTGCTACCGAAACCGGCAGAAGAAACTTCTCTCGCTTCCAATCCGTCACCGTCCGCACGCTCACATTCGCGAATTCTGCCAAGCGTCTACTCGTAGCTCCGAGTCTATTCACGCAACTTTTAATAAATGTTCTTTGCTGTCCCTTGGGAAATCTGAACCTTTTTCCTATATCCTGTTCTGCCATGCCTCCATTATATCACACAAAAAGCTTGTATAATAGCTATGTTTCTGATATGGTCAGTAAATCGTTATGTCCGACTCCCCTACCAATAACCTCGTTCCTAGGCCGCCCATCGTCGTGGTAATGGGCCACGTTGACCACGGCAAGACCACCTTGCTTGATTATATCCGCAAAACGAGCGTGGCGGCGCGGGAGGCCGGAGGGATTACGCAGAGCATCGGGGCGTACGAAATTATCCATAAGGCGCAGATAAGCGCGGATGAGGGGCTGATTAGCGCGGATGAACGTGGACCCATCAGCGCAAATCCGCGTGTTGATCCGCATAAATCAGCGTCTCCCGAAGGGAGAAGAATTACGTTCATTGACACCCCCGGGCACGAGGCGTTCTCCAAAATGCGCGCGCGCGGCGCGCACGTCGCCGACCTCGCGATTCTCGTCGTCGCCGCGGACGACGGCGTGAAACCGCAAACAACGGAGTCCATTAAGATTCTTCACGAATCCAAAACGCCCTTTGTGGTAGCCATCACGAAAATAGACAAGAACGGCGCAGACGTGGAGCGCGTGAAAAACGACCTCGCGAACGCGGGCGTTCTCCTGGAGGGGTACGGCGGGCAAGTAAGTTATCAGCCCGTGTCCTCAAAATCCGGCGACCATGTGGACGAATTGCTTGACCTTCTGCTTCTCGCGGCGGACGTGGAAAATCTCACCTACGACCCCGAGGCGCCCGCAAGCGGATTCGTGCTGGAAACGAAAATGGACCGCCGGCGCGGGCTTGAAGCGACGGTCATCGTGAAAAACGGCACGCTCCGGCACGGCACGCCCATCGCGACCAAGACCGCGCAGGGAAACATCCGCATTCTGGAAAACTTCATCGGGGAAGTGCGGAAAGAGCTCTCCCCTTCCGCGCCCGCGCTTGTCATCGGGTTTGAATCGCTCCCGCAGGTGGGCGAGGAATTCTCGTCGGGCACGATGCCGGAGCTTTTGGACGCCGCAATCAAGGGAAACAGCACGCGCACCACGACCGCCGCGAATGTGGCGCCGGATGAGCGCCCGAACTGCCTTCGCATTATCGTGAAGGCCTCGGACACGGGCTCGCTTGAAGCGCTTTACGGCATCATTCACGCGATGGCGGAAAGCAAGCCTATTCAGATCGTGGGCGACGCGGTGGGCGAAGTGAACGACAACGACATCCGGCTCGCGATGTCCACCAAAGCGATGGTCATTGCGTTCAAGTGCAAAGCCGACAAGACCGCGAAAATGCTTGCGGACGTGAACGGCATACGCATCATCTCTTCCGAGATCATTTACGACCTCACGCGCGCGATTGAGGAATATCTTACGGAACAGGCGAAGCCGAAGTCCGAGGGAGAATTGGAAGTGCTTGCCGTCTTCAACGCTGAGAAACAGGAGAAGCAAGTCGTGGGCGGGCGCGTGACGCACGGAGTCGTCCGCAACAAAACGCAATTCACGCTCATGCGTGGTTCGACTTCGCTCACCACAGGCGAAGGCGTTCCCGCAGGCAAAGGACGCATCGGCAATCTCCAGCAAGAAAAGAAAGACGCGCACGAAGTGCGCGAGGGAAACGAATGCGGACTTTTGGTGTCGGCGGACACGATGGTGAAAATCGGGGACAAGATAGTGGTAGCCGGTGCGTAACCGGCTACACAATGACCAATTTCTAATTACTAATTCCTAATTGGATCATTGGGTAATTGGCGCATTATTTAGTCATTAGAAATTAGATATTAGTCATTTTCTCTATGAACTACCGTCCTCTCCGCGTCGCAAATCTCATCCAGGAAGAACTCGGGAATCTCTTGCTCCGTGAGTTTGACGCACAGGGCGCCATCGTCACCATCACGGGCGTCGTCGTGGAGCATAAGCTTGAGACCGCGACGGTCAAAGTGAGCATCCTCCCGCCGGAAAAAGCGAAAGAGACGCTCAAGGCGCTCATTGGCGCACAGGGAAAACTGCAATATTTGCTTCTGCGGAAGATAAACATCTACCCGATGCCGCGCATCCATTTTGAGATTGACCTTGGCGTGGAAAACGCGGCGAGAGTAGAGAAAATATTATTGGAACATCCGGACGAAGATTCCGACGAAAATCCTGGGACCTGATGCGCGCGCAAGAATTAAGAAGTTGGAGAATTGAAAAAAAACCGACCCTGGATTATACTGCGCACATTGGCGGCATGGTGAAGTGGTAACACTGGAGTCTGCAAAACTCCCACGCGCCGGTTCGATTCCGGCTGCCGCCTCCAAAATGGCAAGTGGTCTGTCATGGCTTCGCCAGATCTCGCGTAGCGAGACACAGCGAGACAAAACTCCCACGCACCGGTTCTCATGGCTTCGCCAGATCTCGCGTAGCGAGAGATTCCGGCTGCCGCCTCCAGAATGGGTTTCTTCGATTTCCGCGAGTTTTAGGGCCTTTGCGCTCATAACTTTTTCTCGTTCTTCTCCGCCTCTCTCCGCGCACACCCTTCCTCGCCAGCCTCTCTTCGTGCGCCTTTCTCCTTATCTCTTTTTTCGCACTTCTCTCTGTCCGTCTCTCTTTCCACACCTCCCCCTGCCCACCTCTCTTTTCGCGCCTCCCTTTATCCATCTCTCTCTTCTTTTTTTTCTTTTATTTCCTCCCCATGTTATAATTTTGGTGCAAATCCCTATTTGCCCTCAGTATACTTCTACATAAAACGGGAGGGCGGAAGGGAAAGGACGGGTGGAAATAGATAGATGGAGTAGAACGTTAGGAGTAGAACATTGGAGGAAAAGAAACTATGACAAAACGCTATCACAGCAGAAAATACGCCGTTGATGAAGCATTTTTTGACCGATGGTCTCCCGAGATGGCATATGTGCTGGGGTTTTGGTTCGCAGACGGATATATGCGCAAAGAGAGATCGTACCGCATACTCTTCATCTCAAACGACAGAGGGGTATTGGAAGCCATGCGGAGCGCCATGAAGTCGGAACATCCCATCAGAAAGCAAAAAGGCGACAATGCGTGGAACGTAAGTATCTGCTCAAAACGTCTTTACTTTGCGCTCGCCCGCCGCGGCGGGATTCGCGCGAAAAGCCGCACGATAACATTCCCCGATGTTCCGCCGCCGTACATCGCTGATTTCATACGAGGATATTTTGACGGCGACGGGAGCGTGTTTTACGTGGACTACATTTCAACAAAAAACCACAAGCCGAGAACGGAATTGCGCAGCAATTTCACTTCGGGCAGTCGGGCATTCCTGGAAAAATTAATGGCAATTCTTTACAAGAAGCTCGGGCTTACGCTTAAGAAACTCGGCAGTTACAATCAAGGAAGGTCGTTGAAGCTCGGATATGCGATGAAAGACACGAGAAAACTTCTCGCCTATCTGTACTACCCAAACCATTCCATCAGCTTGCAAAGAAAGGCAAGATTTGCAAAAGTGGAGGGTGTAGTGTGAAAATTTTGTCTCCCATGCCCCATCTCATCATTCAAGAAAACGTCCCCCTCGCGCCTTTTACCACCCTTAAAGTCGGCGGGCCGGCGCGGTACTTTGCCGAAGTTCGCACAAAGGAAGAACTTTCTGAGGCGGTTGCGTTCGCGCGCAAAGGCGGGTTCCCCTTTTTCGTGCTGGGCGGGGGGAGCAATCTGGTCATCGCGGACGAGGGATTTGGCGGGCTTGTGATAAAGAACGATATTCGCGGGTTCGCGCATGAGATTGCCGATGGGCGGGTAAACGTCACGGTGGGCGCGGGCGAGCCGTGGGACGACGTGGTTGCGCGATGCGTCAAAGAGGGCTGGGCGGGGCTTGAAACGCTTTCGGGCATTCCCGGCACCGCGGGCGCGGCGCCCGTGCAGAATATCGGCGCTTACG
>MHLB01000002.1:0-726 GCA_001818895.1 Candidatus Liptonbacteria bacterium RIFCSPLOWO2_01_FULL_53_13 | reverse complement strand
GCGCGCGACCATCGCCGGAGTGGAAGCGTTTGACGTGCAGAAGTCGCGCCTCGTGCGTTTTCCGAACAAAAAGTGCGGGTTCGGCTACCGCGACAGCGTTTTCAAGTCACACCCCCACACCAAACGAGCATTATCCACATCCAACGCCAATGCTCGTTCTGGTGTGGGGGCGGGTCCCAGCCGGTATTGCATCACGAAAGTTATATTTTCTCTCGTTCCGGGAGGCGTGCCTCACATATCTTCGTATCCCGATATCGCCGCCTATTTCAAAGGACGGCAGGATATCCCCTCGCTCGCCGAAGTGCGCAAGGCAACGATTGAAATCCGTGCGCGCAAAGGGATGGTGATTATGCCGGAATATGAATCGTTTATGAGCGTCGGGTCGTTCTTCAAAAATCCCGTGGTGCCACGGGAAATATTCCTCTCGGCGAAAGAAAAATCACCGGTTACCGAGCGCGCGTGGCATTGGGAATTGCCCGATGGCAAGGTCAAAATTTCCGCCGCGCATCTTATTGAGCAGGCGGGCTTCCCGAAAGGATGCTTTCAAGGGAACGTTGGCATTTCGCCCAAACACTCGCTCGCCATCGTAAACCTCGGCGGGGCGACGGCAAAAGAAATCGCGGACTTCGCGCGCGCCATCCGCGACGCAGTGATGAAAAAATTCGGCGTCCGCCTTGAGCCCGAAGCGCAATTCGTGGGGTTTGCTAAGAATCCTTTAGATTAGGG
>MHLB01000001.1:2412-5318 GCA_001818895.1 Candidatus Liptonbacteria bacterium RIFCSPLOWO2_01_FULL_53_13 | reverse complement strand
CCATCAAGGTCAAAAATAATGAGTTTAGTCATTATGACAGCGCTTCAAGGATGTGCGCAAGCGAGGCGGTCGCGACACCGATGACCGAGTCCGCGGCTCCGTAGTAGAGATAGAGAGTGTCGTCGCGCACGACCGCGCCGCAGGAGAAGACGACGTCGTCGTGTTGACCATGTTTTTCATAAATCGTCTCGGGAGTGAGGATAGGGGCATCGAGGCGCGCCCGAACCTGCAAACCGGATGAATCGAGAAGCGCGGCGCCAAGACCATAAACACCATTTTTCCCGATACCGTGATACAGCATAAGCCACCCGTCCCGACTCTTTATCGGCGGACCAGCGATTCCCACCTTCAGGTCGTCCCACGCGCCACTGCGCGGCTTGAGCACCTCGACGCATCGAGAGATACGCTCTTTGAACGAGAGGTCGGGAATAAGCGCCGCGCACATTCGGTCCTCAATTCGATGATGGAGCACATATTCTCCGTGTACTTTTTCTGGAAGGAGGCATATATCCTTATCGTCGACTCCTTCGATAGTGACGAGCGTCGGCGCGCTCCAGTTCAGAAAGCGTTTTGCGAGGAAGTCATCACGGGAAATTGAAGTAATCGCCCCCTTCGCCTTCCCCGTATTGCCTGCGGCGACATAGGTCATATACAACCGACCATCGATCATAACCGCGCGCGGGTCTTCACAACCGGAGTTCAGGTGGGAGTATTTCTGTTCGAAGTCCGCGCGCGGACGATAGACAGGTTCGGGAAGGCGCTCATCAAGATGGACACCATCTTTGAAGCGGGCATAGCCGATTGTGGAAATGTGGTCTACGCTCATTGCTCGGTAGAGAAGGTGGACCGAGCCGTCAATATCAATGGCGGCGGCATTGAAAACCGCGAGACTCTCAAAACCGGTTCCTTGCGGAGTAAGAATCGGGTTCTCCGGTGCACGCACAAGCATTGGCTTCGACCGAAGCAGATTCAGTTTCGCAATTGGATTGAGATTCGGTATGCCCGGGAAGTGCACGGACTTCTTCAGCATCGGATGTTCTCCTTGTAGAAGTGCTTGCAGGAATGCTTCAAGCGAAACAGAGGCGACCGAAACGGTCATCTCTCCGCTTCCTGAAGAAACGAAGAGCGTACCGTCCACGACTGTTGCCCCGCAGGCATACGCGATGCCGGGCTTCCAGTCGTTCTCGTAGGGAGCATCCGGTTCGAACACTGGCGCGCGTGCGCGCGCAATAACTCTGGTCGGGTTGGCCACATCGAGCAGGAGCGCGCCCCACTTGTAGCGTGTCGGTTCCGCCGCATCGTGTGCATGATAAAAGACGAGCCATCCAGCTTCCGTTTTAAGCGGCGGCGGGCCGACACCAAGTACAGTCGCATCCCATACGTTCTCGCGGGGCGAGAGCTCTTTGCGCGATCCGGACCAGCTTTCTATGAAAGATTCCTTTGTCCCGATATCTTCAAGGCGATCGCGGTAGGCGACTTCAATCGTAGGAGCGATGCTATGGAGAATGGCGAACTCACCGTTTATCTTCTCTGGGAAAAGGACCCAATTCTTGTGTATCTGACGTGGGGGCGAGATGAATGTCGGTGGGCTGAAGAGTTCAAAGCGGTGAGCGATAAAATCATCGGAAGTAATCGAAGCAACAGCAACTCGGATCATATCGTCTGCATCAAATGCATAGAATATGAGGTACACGAGTGTCCCGATGAGGACGAGACGGGCATCCTCGCACCCGCCCCAGCTCCCGCCGGAAGCGTAGAGCGCCGGCGCATACCGCGGCACAAGGGGAGCGCCGGCAATGCGCGAGTACTGGACTGCATATGATGGATCCGTGAGCCGTTCATCAAAGGCAATCCCGTCTTTTGACGATGCGTAGCCGAAACGCGAGATGCCGTCATGACCAATCGCTCGGTAGAGGAGATGCGTCCGTCCGCCGAGAGCGAGCGCTCCTGGATTGAAAACCGCCTTATTCTCCCATGTATTCGCAGTCGGCTTCAGTATCGGATTATGAGGTGAGCGAGTGAGAACGAAATCATTCCGACGAGAGAGATGCAGGCGAAGTGTAAAGAAGAGAACGCCACAAAGAACCCCGACAACAAAGAAGGAAAAGAGCAGTGCTATGCTGTTCACTAAAAAAGGGAAGCTCATAAAAAGAGAACACCCTTACAATAGCATTCACGTACTCATATATCTCACAATGCACAAAGGAGTTTGTTCAATAGACTGTCCAAGCGGATTGTCCTTGAAAACATTTTTGCAAAAGTCGTCGGAAATATCTTTACTGGATTTACCAAGCACCGCGACACCGAGGTCATTCGCATCAATAATGACAACATCGTGATGCAATTCTGATTTCAAATTTTTCGCTACGTTGTTCGGCTCGGCAGGTCCCAACTTTGCATACGTATTGTACGGCGGGAGGGTATAGTCGCACGGGCCATCAATCGCGTTTATATTTTTTCCAACAACTTTATAAAACACACCCTGTATACCAAAGGGCTTCGTGACGGCGGCCATGAACGCTCCCAGGAGTATCCTCGTTGCACCCGCCTCTCTAATAGCAAGCTCCATCGTCCACGGGCTCCCGAGCCCTATCCCATACGGAGACTTATGAACGAATTTTACGAGCAATTTTGCAAGCAGTGACGGTTTGATATCGGTTATCGGGAATGCTCTGCCTTGGGTTATCGCCACGATGCGCTCGCTTATGAAAAGAAGGTCGCCTTCTACCAGATGCGACTCCGCATATCGCTTCACAATATCGCTCATTGTGTCATCCTTGGTGACAATATGGGTCCTAATCGGCAGTCGCGCGTATGTTCCACTCGCTAGTCTAATAGTCAATTGCTTGTCTGCATTTGGCTTGAGAATGAGTATCGTATCCATATCGTCATAGTATACCGTGCTA
>MHLB01000001.1:1529-2325 GCA_001818895.1 Candidatus Liptonbacteria bacterium RIFCSPLOWO2_01_FULL_53_13 | reverse complement strand
GGTATCAACGACAGTCTCGTCTCCACCGTCGGCTTCCTTGCCGGTATCAGTGTCGCTGGAGTGCCAAGAACAACCATCGTACTTACCGGTATCATTTACGCCTTAGTTGAAGCGTTCTCAATGGCGATGGGTGACTTTCTCTCTGAGGAGTCGGCCGAAGAGTATATAAGCAAGTCCAATGTCAACGACCGTCCTTCGGTGATAGCCGCAGTTTTAATGTTCATTTCTTGTGTACTCGCCTCTCTCATTCCTCTCGTTCCCTACATCATATTTACTTCAGGCACTGCGCTCATTGTATCTATCTGCCTGTCTGTCCTCTCGCTATTCATCGTCGGTATGATAGGTGCGCGCTTCTCGCGTCTTCCGATGCTGTGGCGCGGCATCCGGATGGCATTTCTCGGCGGAGCGGCGATTGCCATGGGCGTTGCCATTGGTACATTCATGCCGGCTGTCTAATATGACATTCGACATACAGCTCTTCTATCTCCTCAACAACCTCGCGGGACAGTCGCTCTTTCTTGATAATGTCATTGTATTTCTCGCGTCGTATCTGGCCTATATGTTGGTGACCGTCTTCCTTATTCTTATATTTTTCTCTCACTATCAGAAGCGGGAGAAGTGGGAGATATTTTTAGTAACCGTCATTTCGAGCATCGTCGCGCGTTTCGGTATCACCGAACTCATCCGTTTCTTCTATCATCGTCCACGGCCCTTCTCGATGCTCGAGGCGCATCAACTGCTCTCTAATGGTGAATGGTCATTCCCCTCGGGACATGCGGCGTTCTTCTTCGCGATG
>MHLB01000001.1:445-1468 GCA_001818895.1 Candidatus Liptonbacteria bacterium RIFCSPLOWO2_01_FULL_53_13 | reverse complement strand
GTATTCTTGTTGCCTACATCACGTTTTATTCCGCTCGCAGGATTGTCACGCCGCAGACTCAAAAAACCACAATTTCAACCTATTGACAGAAATATGTCAATATGTTAGTATGTAAATAACGAGGTAGCTACTAGCTATTTCGGTAATTACATCCAATGGTATCACTTACAGCCCTTATGGGGTTTTTGCTTTTTTCTGGCAATGTTATGACATTGCCAGTTCGCGCGATGACATCGACGGCATCGTTGCCGTCGAATTATGCGGTCACCCTAACTGCCTATAATGCCGTACCGGCGCAGACCGACGGTAATCCTCTCGAAACCGCCTCGGGCGCCTTTTCGAATCCCGAAGTTGTTGCGGCGCGCTCGCAAGACCTTGCCGATAAGTTGCCCTTCGGCACTATTATTGAACTCGAAGGGTCAAATATCTCATCGGAACATACCTGCGGTTATAGTGTTGTCGCAAAGAGCATCGGGTATCGTGTCATCGCAGATGCGATGAACGCGCGGTATACCGACCGCATCGACATTTTATTCAACACAAAAGCGAACTACACCACGACCGATAAAGGAATGAAGAATGCGGCAGAAATTCTTGGCATCTGCAAAGGCATCACCATCCGTATCGTGGGGCATATTGATATACGCAACATACCGAAAACACAAACAGAACTCGCGAAAATTGTCGTCGGCAAGAGTGGTCTCGCCCTCAAGTGATATCCTTAACGAATGAAGCCTCTCACGCGTGCGCAATCTGGGCTCACGTCACAGGAATATAAGAAACTCGCGTGCCTCACCACGCCGGTTAAGATTCAAGATTTCCTCGATACGTTTGCGTTTAATTGGGAGAAGAAGGGCGATACCCATATGTCTCCGCGCCGTGTGTTGCGTGAGAAGAAATCTCACTGTATCGAGGGAGCCCTTCTCGCCGCCGCCGCGCTCTGGCTCCACGGCGAACCGCCGCTCATCATGAACGTTTCGGCACGAATGGGGAAAGGAGACGTGGACCACGTCGTCGCGCTCT
>MHLB01000001.1:144-434 GCA_001818895.1 Candidatus Liptonbacteria bacterium RIFCSPLOWO2_01_FULL_53_13 | reverse complement strand
GGATATTACGGTGCCATCGGTAAAACGAATCATGCCGTGCTTCGATTCCGTGACCCGATCTACCGTACGCCACGCGAGCTCGCACTCACGTATTTCCACGAATGGTTCATGAATGAGACACGAGAGAAGACACTTGAATGTTATTCAAAACCGCTCGACCTGCGGCATTTCGGCACCGGTTGGGTCACATCCGAGAAAGAATTGTGGGAAATCGCGGACGCGCTCAGCGTCTTGCCGCACTACAATCTTGTCCCGAAAGGGAATTGGCGCTACATCCGCAGAGCCGACCT
>MHLB01000001.1:0-120 GCA_001818895.1 Candidatus Liptonbacteria bacterium RIFCSPLOWO2_01_FULL_53_13 | reverse complement strand
GATTGAATGGAAAAAGTCCGATACACGAACATGAATACGGGGAAATCCACATATCCCGAAGGGATTCGGGTGGGGAGAGCGAGCGCCGGGCTCGGACTCTCCGCGATGCGCCCGTTCAAG